>JBOHYD010000045.1:0-6036 GCA_050737635.1 Luteimonas sp.
GCTTGGGCATGCACGCGTTCCAGCACGGGCGACTGGCCGAAGCCCTAGGGCATCTGCAAGCGGCGCATGCAGTCACACCGCAGGATCCGCTGGTGCTGTTGTCGATCAGCAACGTATTGCGCGAGCAGGGCGATGACGCCGGCGAACTGCGGACGATCGATGCGGCATTGGCTATCGATCAGTATTTTCTTCATGGCCTATTGGCCAAGGCCCATTACCTGGCACGGCACCGCGGACCGAAGGCGGCTGCGGTTGCTTACGGTAACGCGCTCAAGGTCGCTCCGCCTGAGCCGCACTGGCCGCAGTCGCTGCGCAGCCAACTGCTATATGCGCGTACTCAGATCCAAGGTTACGGCAGGGAGTTGGCGGCTTTTCTTGCCGAGCGAACCGGTACCCGGCTGGCGGCGCTCACACCGATCCAAGCGCAGCGCTGGCGCGAAGCTGGCGCCATCCTGAGCGGGCAATCGCGGCCCTATCCATCGCAATGCTCTCGGCTCTATGTTCCGAGGCTGCCGGCGATTCCGTTCTTCGAGCGTGATGCATTTGACTGGGTCGAGGCGCTGGAGGCGCAGACCGGAGCGATTACCGCGGAACTCGAAGCAGCCTTGACGCAGCAGCAGGATGAGTTCAAGCCATATGTGGCCTATGAGCCCGGCGCGCCGGTCAACCAATGGCATGAGCTCAATCATTCGCGGCGCTGGAGCAGCTATTTTCTGTGGCGCAACGGGGAGCCGGTCGCCGAGCATCAGCGGCGCTGTCCGTGCACCACGCAGGCATTGGCAGTGATCGGCATGGCGGACATCGCAGGGCTGTGTCCAAATGCGATGTTCTCGGCGCTGGCGCCGCGCACTCGGATCCCGCCGCACAGCGGGGAAACCAACGCCCGGGTGATCGTGCATCTACCGTTAGTGGTGCCTGACAACTGCCTTTACCGGGTTGGCTTCGAACAACGACACTGGGAGGTCGGCAAAGTATTGATCTTCGACGACAGCATCGAGCACGAAGCTCGCAACGACAGCGGCGAGTTGCGCGTGGTGCTGATCTTCGACGTCTGGAATCCACTCCTTTCTGCCGGTGAACTCGACATGGTCCGGACCCTGTCCGTGGCGGCTCGGGAATTCCATGAGCAGACCTGATCACAGACCGGCATGACAGGCTCGGATTCAACAGTCGCAGCGGAGGCACGCGAACGGATGCGGCAGGGATTCCAATTGCTGCGCGAAGGCCGATTGGCTGAGGCCATACGACTGTCCGATCAGCTGCTGGCTTCAGACGGCAACAGCGCGGAAGTGTTGTCCTTCGATTGCGAAGTACGACTCGCCGCCGGCGATGCCGAGGCGGCGCTGCGCTCGATTGATGCGGCGATCTGCGCAGCTGGAGACCAGGCGGAGCTTCTGACGAAGAAAGCACGCATCCTCTTGCAGCTCAGGCGGCGGACGGAGGCCAGGCGGGTAGCTGCCGAGGCCGCGACCGCGGCTGGTGATGACGGTCGTGCGTTGTGGGCTGTGGGCAGAGTCTACGGCGACTGCAATGATCCATTGCACGCGCTTGACATCTACGAGCGGGCATTGGTCACCGACCGCGGTAATCTCGGCCTGCGTTTTGATCTGGCCGCCATACAGTTCTTTGCCGGGGATTTTGCCAGTGCGGAAACGACCCTCGACAAGCTGATTGCCGACGCGCCCAGGATCGGCCACGCGTTCTATCTTCGATCCACCCTGCGCCGGCAAACCGATGCGTGCAGCCATGTATCCGAACTCCGAACGCGGCTGCGCGCCGGGTTTGCGGACGAGGCCGAGCACGCCGCGTGCTTCTATGCCTTGGCCAAAGAGCTTGAAGACCTGGGTCACGATGACAGCTCGTTTGCCGCCCTCAGCGAAGGCGCCAGGCGCAAGCGCGGCACCCTCCGCTACGCCGCCGCGGACGAACGCAAGTCGATCGACGGTATCCGAGCGGCCTACACGGCCGAAGTCATGCAATCTGCCACGACGGGCCATCCTGACCGCGGCGCCATCTTCGTCGTCGGCATGCCGCGGACCGGGACGACGTTGATGGAGCGTACCCTTGGGCGGCACAGCGCGGTGTGCTCGGCGGGTGAACTGCTCGACTTCGGCCGGATTCTAGGTGCCGCAGCGCGCGCAAGCCAGGTGCGCGACCCGGACAAGACCATGATCGAGGCGTCATTGGCGCTGGACTTCGCCGCCCTCGGCCGCGACTACATGCGCGGAGCGCGTGAAGCGGCGCATGGCAGCCGTGTCTTCGTCGACAAGATGCCGGTCAATTTCCTCTACTGCGGCCTGATCAAAAAAGCGCTACCCAATGCGCGGCTGATTCATCTCGTACGCGACCCGATGGACAGTTGCTACGCGGTCTACAAGACCCTATTCCATCAGGCTTACCACTTCTCCTACGATCTCGACGAATTGGCCGACTATTACGCAACATACCGGCGGTTGATGCAGCATTGGCATGAGGTCATGCCGGGCATGATCCTGGATGTGCAATACGAGGAGCTGGTCACCGATCTCGAACGCCAGGTGCGCCGTATCCTCGACTGGTGCGGTCTCGATTGGGAGGCCTCGGTACTCAATCCATCGCAGAACGACCAGCCTTCGATCACCGCCAGCGCGGCGCAGGTGCGCGAGACGGTGTACACCAGCTCCATGCAGAAATGGCGCAGGCACGAGGCAGGTCTGGCCTCGCTCAGGACGCGTCTGATGGCGGCTGGTATCGTCGCTACCGATTGACGCCGGACGAGGCAGTTCGCGTGGTGAGGGGGGGCGGCGTGTGGCACCTCGATCAACTGCGGCTAAAAAAGCGGCGAGCCGAAGCTCGCCGCTTGAAGTTGCGGATGCCGGCGTTAGAACTTGAAGTCGAGCGAGGCGAAGATGAAGCGGCCTAATTGGTCGTAGCCCGCAGGTGCGTTTGCGTTGCCGTTGGCGGACAAGCTGACGCCGACCAGCGGCGGCTCCTTGTCGAATACATTATTCACGCCAATCGTCAACTCGGTTTTGTCGCCTATGAATACCGAGCCAGACAGGTCGAAGTAGTTCTGTGCATCAATGCCACCCTCGGCAGCCAGCAGTTGATCGGTGGCGATGGGCTCGCCGAACTCATCGACGTAATCCACCTTGCCGAAGTAACGCCAGCGTAGATTGATGGTGAACGGATCCAGCGAATAGCGCACATTGGCGATGTGTCGCCATTCTGGGGTCGGCAAGCACGATAGGTTGATCACGCCTGCGCAGTCGTAGGTCGCGTCCTCGTTGACGCCCGGCAGCGGGGCGACCTCCTGTTCCAGGTAGTAGGTGCCCTGGAATCCGGCGGAGAAGCGGCCGCGCAGCATCTCCCATCGGTAGTTCACGCCCACATCGAAGCCGCGGAAGTGCCGCTCGCCGAAGTTGTCGTTCAGGTTCTCCACAAAGCCTGACGTGGCCGGGTTGCTGCCGCGGAACAGGTCGAGGGTCCCAGGAGCACGTTGTATGCGATCGCACAAGAACGGATCGCCTGTCAAGCCGCAGAACGTGAGGATGGTGGGAGCGCCGATGGCGTCGATCGTATCTTCGATCTTGATGTCGAAGTAGTCGATGTTGAACTGCAGGTTTTCGATCGGGGTCGCAACGAAGCCAATGGTGTAGGTGTCGGCGATTTCCGGCACCAGATCAGGATTGCCGCCGATGAACTGGTTGTACTGGCCTGCCGAGTTCTCCGCCACTGTGCCGTAGCGATTCAAAGGAACGCCGGTGTTGACACACTGCTCAGGGGTGAATTGAGGAGTCGCACCAGCGCATGGGTCGGTGCCGCCGAACAGCGCAATCTGCTGGTTGAAGAACAACTCGTTGATGTTCGGGGCGCGGATTGCGCGGTTGTAGCCGGCGCGGAATCGGTAGTCGCCAAAGTCGGCGGTCAGACCGAATTTTGAAGTGTTGGCACCACCGGAGAGCTTATAGTCCGAATGGCGGTAACCCAGATCTAGCGTCAGAGCCTTGAGCAAACCGGCATCCTTGAGGAGCGGCACAGCGCTCTCTAGGAAGATCTCGCTGACCTGGGTCTTGCCGCTGACCGGCAGCACCGGACTGCCCGCGCCGGCGAAGTCGCCGATTTGCTGGTTGATGTCGGCGTTGAGGTCGTAAGTCTCCTCGCGGTGCTCGACACCGAAGACCAGCTTGATATTGTCCCCATCTGCCCAGGGCAAGCCGAAGCCGATGTCGCCGGTCACGAAGGCGTTGACGCTAAGCAGGTCCGTCTTGACCGTGGTGAAGCTCGGTGCCGACAACGCGGCCGCGGCCTGCTGAGTCACCCCGCCTGGTGTAAACACCTCGTACGGGATGCAGCCGGCAAAGGAGCCATCCGGACAGCCCAGGATGGCCTGATTGATGCGGCTGAACAGTAGGTCGTTGAAACCCTGCGTTTCGGAATTGACGCGGCCATATAGCAATGAAGCGTTGTACGTCCAGTCTCCTTCGCCGATGTCGCCTTCTATGCCTGCCACGATGCGGTACTGCGATGTTTCCGTGTCGGTGCGACGCGGACCGCCTTCGATATTGCGCTTGGCCACTTGGACGTTGATCGGTAGGGTTGGATCGGCGCCGATATCCGTGCAGAAGCTACCAAGCAGAGGGTCGGTGCAATCAAGCGCCGGGAGTTGAGTGAAGAAGGTGCCGGACGGAGCGATCTGGATCGAATTACGGTTGTTGACGTACATCGCCTCAAGATATGGGCGGAAGTGCGGGTTGATCTCGTACTTGAGGACAGTACCGAAGGTATAGCGTTGGTCGGGGCGCTGGTAATAGTTGACAGGGGCGTAGTTGTACGGTGCACCGTAGGCCGGCATGTAGGAACCGTCCGCGTTCTGGCTGGCCTGCGAGCCGAAGACGAAATCGCCATCAGCGTTGAACTGGGCGGCATAGAAATTGCCGGCGGCGTTGGTCGGCGAACCGCCGCAGGCCCTGCCAGTGGCGAGCAGTGCGCATGATGAATAATCGCGTTGCGCCTGGAACAGCGGGTCGTTCTCGCGATAGGTCGCCCAGGCCAGGGCGTGGCCGGCACCTTCGGCAAAGCTGCTGCCGATCGCGAGGTCGATGTTTCTCGAAATGCCGTCGAAACCCGAATTGCCACTAGGGAATTCGAACCCGGCTTGCCGTTGCAGGTTCTGCATGTACTCGTTGTCGTTGTCATGCTGGTACGCCGAATAGCCGGCGCTGAGGCTGACGCCCTCGAATTCGTCGTCGAGGATGAAGTTGACAACACCGGCGACCGCATCGGAGCCGTACACCGCCGACGCGCCGCCGGTCAGCAAATCGACCCGGCGGATGATCGACGCCGGCAGGATGCTGACGTCGCGGAACTCGTTGGATGCGGTGCCAGGCGGCAGGCGGAAGCCGTTGATCAGGGTCAACGTGCGCTGCGAACCCAAGCCGCGCAAGTCCACGGTCGGGTATCCTTGCGCGGGGTTATTGGTAACCGAGTCGAATGCCGCTGCCATCTGCGGATACTGGTTGACCAGATCCTCGACGCGGGTGGTGCCGCTGTATTGGAACTCTTCCTGTGCGATCTCCGTCACCGGAGAAGAAGCGGTCACCGTCTGGCTCCGGATGCGGGTACCGGTGACGACGATGGTGTCGAGCTCGGTGGCGCCTTGTTGCTCTGCCGGCTGTTCTTGCGAGGCCGGTGCCGGCTCGGTCTGCTGCGCGAGCGCGGTGCCTACGAAGCCGGTCGCACCGGCGACGAGCGCGCAAACGATCGCGTCGCGGAGCCTGCTGGTTTTCAAAATCATCTCTACTCTCCCCAAAGTTAAAGAGCTTGGTTTCCCATCGAACCTCGTTGCGGAGTCGAAGAAGATGACGCCGGATTCAGCAAGGCCGAAGACGATAGTAGCGGGGCATCGCAGGCAATTAAAGTTTTGTTAACGCGTAACAAATGAACCGCCCCGGATTTCGTGGAGGCTGTTTGGTTTAAGTCATGCAGCCCTTGGGACGGCGTGACTGGCGAGTTGCCGATAGTAGTTTGCCTCAGCCTCTGCAGGCGGTATATAGC
>JBOHYD010000046.1:0-4545 GCA_050737635.1 Luteimonas sp.
GTGTGCGCCCAACGACGGCGGACGCTGAAACCAAAAAGGGAGAGCCCGGTTCAGAAGCTCTCCCTCGAAAATTCTGGAGCGGGAAACGAGTCTCGAACTCGCGACCTCAACCTTGGCAAGGTTGCGCTCTACCAACTGAGCTAGTCCCGCAAGGCCGCCGATTATACCGGTTCAGCCCGACGCATGCGGCATTGCCCGCATCAGCGCGCGCTTGTCCGAAATTTGTGCGGCGCGACGCTTCAACCGCATACATCTGGATGGAGGCCTGGGTCGGAATTGAACCGGCGTACGCGGCTTTGCAGGCCGCTGCATAACCACTCTGCCACCAGGCCGGTGACGTGCAGGCGCGCGATCACGATAGCGGATCGCATGTCCTACAGACAAAACCCCGACGATGCCGGGGCCTGCGGATGGATCGCGTCGATCTTGCTGCTACGACGTGTGGAGCGGGAAACGAGACTCGAACTCGCGACCTCAACCTTGGCAAGGTTGCGCTCTACCAACTGAGCTATTCCCGCTTGGGAGGCGGAATTTTACCGTCAGATGGCGGAGTGTCAACTGCAATCCCTTCGCCGGCACGCAAAACCGGCCATGCCGCGCGCAGATATTCGAATCCCGACCACAGCGTCAGCAGCGCCGCGCCGGCCAACAGCCAGTCGCCGATGCGGAAGATTTCGCGCGCATACAGCAGATCTGGCGGCGGCGTCTTGCCCGGCGACACCGAATACAGCAGGCACAGCAGCGCCAGCATCTGCGCGGTGGTCTTGATCTTGCCCAGCGAGGCGACCTTGACGCGCGCGCGCTGGCCGAGCTCGGCCATCCACTCGCGCAGCGCCGACACCGCGATCTCGCGGCCGACGATCACCGCCGCCCACAGCGCCATCCACGGCGTCGGATGGCCCTGCACGATCAAAAACAGCGCCGCGGCGACCATCAGTTTGTCGGCGACCGGATCGAGAAATGCGCCGAATGCCGAGAACTGGCGATAGCGACGCGCGATCCAGCCGTCGAGCCAATCGGTCACCGAGGCCAGCGCAAACACCCCGGCGGCGGCGAAATTGGTCCACTTGAACGGCAGGTAGAACACCAGCACCAACACCGGGATCAGCATGATCCGCAGCAAGGTCAGCCAGGTCGGAATGGTCAGCTTCATCCGTCTCTTCGCTTCGGGGGAGTTGCGGCATCAGGCGGCGATAGCCCGTGCAGTGTGGCGTAAATCCTGTCTGCGAGTGCGGCATTGATGCCTTCGACGTTGGCGATTTCCCGCGCACCGGCGTTCTTCAGTCCACCGAGTCCGCCGAAATGCTTGAGCAGGCTGGCGCGACGGCGCGGGCCGATGCCCGGGATGTCTTCGAGCCGGCTGACATTGCGTGCCTTGGCGCGGCGGCCGCGGTGGCCGGTGATCGCGAAGCGGTGCGCCTCGTCACGCACCTGCTGGATCAGCTGCAATCCCGGCGACGCCACACCGGGCTGCAGCGCGCGGCCCGGCTTTCCGTCGCTGCCGGGCAGCAGTAGGGTTTCGTGACCGGGCTTGCGCGCCTCGCCCTTGGCGACGCCGACCAGCACGATGCCGGTGATACCGAGATCGGCGAGCACCTCGCGCGCCTGCGTCACCTGGCCCACGCCGCCGTCGATCAGCAGCACGTCGGGGAGCACGCCGTCGGGTCCGTCTTCGGCGTGCTCGACGGCTTTGCGAAAGCGCCGTTCCAGCGCCTGCTTCATCGCCGCGTAGTCGTCGCCGGGTGCGATGCCGGCGATGTTATAGCGCCGGTACTGGCCACGCACCGGGCCCTGCGCGTCGAATACCACGCATGATGCGACTGTCGCCTCGCCCATCGTGTGGCTGATGTCGAAGCATTCGATGCGCTGCGCCAGCTCGGCCAGGCCGAGTAACTCGCGCAGCGATTGCGCGCGCGCGGCCTGCGCGGCGTGGCTGGTCAACTCGGTGGCGAGCGTTAGCTCGGCGTTGCGCGCGGCGAGGTCGAGATAGCCGGCACGCTCGCCGCGCACACTGGTCTTGATGTGCACGCGGCGGCCGGCCGACATGCTGAAAGCTTCCTGCAGCAGCGCGACGTCCTCGATATCGCGATCAAGCACGATCTCACGCGGCGGTGGCTGCTCGACGTAGTACTGCGACACGAACGCGGCCAGCACCTCGGCGGCGCTGTCGCTGCCATTGGTCTTCGGGAAAAACGGCCGCGTGCCGAGGTTGCGGCCGTCGCGGAACGACAGCAGCAGCACACAGGCATGCGAGCCCTGCATCGCGCAAGCAAGCACGTCGAGATCGGCGGCCTGGCCGTCGACGTACTGGCGCGCCTGCAATTTACGGATCGCGCCGACTAGGTCGCGCAGGCGCGCGGCCTCTTCGAAATCCAGGCGCTCGCTGGCGAGCGCCATCGCAGCGTTGAGTTCGTCGCTGAGCTCGTCGCTGCGGCCGTCGAGAAACAGGCCGACGCGGCGCACCGATTCGGCGTAGTCGCGCGCCGACACCAGGCCGACGCAGGGCGCGCTGCAGCGGCCGATCTGGTACTGCAGGCAGGGCCGCGAGCGGTTGCGGAACACGCTGTCCTCGCAGCTGCGCAGCTTGAACAGCTTGTGCATCAGGTTGAGCGTCTCGCGCACCGCAGTGACGCCGGGGTACGGCCCGAAATAACGGCCCGGCAGCGCGCGCGGGCCACGGTGCATCGCGATGCGCGGCCACGGCTGCTGGGTGAGCAGCACATAGGGATAGCTCTTGTCGTCGCGCAGCGATACGTTGTAACGCGGCTGCTGCGATTTGATGAGCTGGTTTTCGAGCAGCAGCGCCTCGCCCTCGGTGCGCGTGACGGTGACGTCCATGCGCGCGACCTGCGCCAGCATCGCCATCGTCCGCGCCGGCTTGGGCGCGGCGCTGAAGTAATTGGCGACGCGTTTCTTGAGCGCGCTGGCCTTGCCGACGTACAGCACGCTGTCGTCGGCGGCGAGCATGCGGTACACCCCCGGCGCGGTGCTCAAACCGCGCACGAACGCCTTGCCATCGAACGCCTGCTCACCGCCGGGCGGGCGCTGCCGTGCCGTCATTCGCCGATCGGCACATGGCGCAGCACGCCGGTCTGCGGGTCGAGACGCAGCACTGCATGTGCATCGGTGTCGGCGATCCACACCGCACCCTCGGCGACCGCGAGGCCCCCCGGCGCATGCAGCCGCTGTGGCAGCACGAAGGTGGTCAGCTCGCCGCCGCCCAGGCGCAGCGAACGCAGCGCGTCATTGCCGCTGTCGGCGATCCACAGCACCGGCGCATCCGGGTCCAGCGCGATCGCCTGCGGCTGTTGCAGACGCGCATCGGTGCGCGTGCCGTCGGCTTGGCCGTAGTGCCAGGCGTCCTCGCCGAGCAGCGTGGTGACGTCGCCGTTGCGCGCCTTGACGCTGCGGATCGCCGAGCCGACGCCGTCGCAGACGTACAGCATCTGCTGCATCGCGGCGAGGCCGATCGGCTCGGCAAATGCCGCCTCCGCGCCGCAGCCGTCGATCACGCCGAGCGCGCCGGAACCGGCGAGCAGACGAATCTCCTGCGTGCCGAGGTCGTAAGCCCACAGCCGGTTGTCGCCGGCGGTGGCGATGTGCATGGTGCCGGCGCTGAGCGATACCGCGCGTGGTTGGTCGAGCGCGACCATGCGCGCGTCGCCGATCGGGCCTTCGACCGGCGTGCCGGGACGGCCGGTGCCGCACAGGGTGTCGATATCGCCGCTGTGCAGCTGGATGCGCCGCACCGCGTGGTTGCCGGTGTCGGCGACGTAGAGCATGTCGCGCTGCAGGTAGATGCCGTGCGGCCGGTTGAATGCCGACAGTTCCATCGGCCCGTCGATCAAGCCCGGCCCGCCGCTGCCGAACTGGCGCAGCACGCGGCCGTCGTGATCGCATTCGAGCACGCGGTGGTGACCGCTGTCGGCGACGTACAGATAACTCGCATTGACCGCGATGCCGATCGGGAAGCGCAGCGGCAGCATCGGATCGCGGATGCGGCGCAGCTCGAGCGGGTCGCTGTTGCGCGAACGCGGCACGATCTCGTCGTGCAGTCGGGTGACCGCGGCGTCGAGCTCGCGCAGCTGGCCGTCGCCGACCCAGCGCTCGCGCACCTGGCCATCGCCGTCGATCAGCACCACGGTAGGCCAGGCTTCGATGCCGTAGTGCTGCCACAGCGTCCACTCGGGATCGTGGGCGATCGGAAATTCGAGCTTCTGCCGCAGCAGCCGTCGCGACACTCGCTGTGCGTCGCGCTCGTGCTCGAAACGCGGCACGTTGACCGCCACGACGTGCAGGCGCTCGCCGTGGCGCGTGCGCAGGTGCGCGAGATCGGCCAGCCGCTGCAGCGACCACGCCGAACCGGCGTTGACGAACGCCAGCGCGCAGACCTTGCCGCGCAGCTGCGCCATACGCAGCGGTTCGGCAAGGTTGAGCCATTCGAGCGTCGGCGGAAATTCGGGGGCGAGGGTGTGGTCCATTGCGCTGCCTACGTCCGGTCGTCGCGATTATGCGTCAAGCGGCCGAGGCGGCGCGGCGCAGGCG
>JBOHYD010000047.1:0-7980 GCA_050737635.1 Luteimonas sp.
GTTGAAAAACACCCTGCTCGCGCGGCCGGAGGGTCGCCTCGACAGGAGCCGGCGCGTGGGCGCTTGATCCGTCGGCAGCCCGCATAGGCCGCGGCACGCGCAGGTTTGACCGCGCTTGTCGGCGGCGACGATAATTGCCCGTCGGCGCGCGCTGCGCGCCTGCGATGGTTGCGGGGCCGGGAGCCTCGCGATCCGCCGCCCAAGACCATGCCCGTTCCGGAGTTCTGCTGATGCGTCACCCCCGCGCCTACGGTTTTGTCAGCTTAGTCGGTACTGCCGCCGCCCTCGCGGTGGCGGTGGCGGCGGTCGCGTTTGCCCAGACCACGGTGACGCCGCTGCCCGACGCCGCACCGGTGCAGGCCGCACCGTTGACCGGAGCCGCGATCGCCGACCTCGCCAAGGCCAAATGGGGCGACCCCAAGGCCGGCGCGATCAAGGCCGGCACCTGCGTCGCCTGCCATGGTCTCGACGGCAATCCGGCGGTGCCGATCTATCCGCGCATCGCCGGCCAGAGCGAGCGTTATATCGCCTACCAGCTGGCGCTGTACAAGAGCGGCGAGCGCCGCACCGGGCAGGCCGCACTGATGATGCCGATGACGATGCCGCTCAGCGCGCAGGACATGCGCGACATCGGCGCGTACTACGCCACCCAGAAGGCCGGCGCCGGCATCGCCGACGACACCAGGATCACGGCCGGCGCGAACGCCGGCAAGCAGTTCTACGCGATCGGCCAGCACCTGTTTCGCGCCGGCGACAGCGCGCGCGGCATCCCGGCGTGCATGGCCTGTCACGGGCCGGCGGGGGCCGGCAATCCCGGCCCGGCCTATCCGGCCGTCGCCGGCCAGCAGGCCGACTATGTGGTCCGCCGCCTGCAGGAATACCGCGCCGGCACCACCACGCAGCAGGACCCGCAGCTGTACAACATCATGGCGTCGGTCGCCAAGCAGCTCAGCGACGACGAGATCAACTCCCTCGCCAGCTACCTGCAAGGCCTGCACGAGCGCCCCGATGCAGCGACCCAGGCAGCCATGGCGCAGGCGCAGAAGAACGCACCACCGCCCCCGCCGCCGGCCGCCGCTCCGGCGACCGCGTCGCCGCCGCAGGGCTGATGAACTTCCGCGCGCGAGCGCTGTCGGAGATTTTACTGTCCTTGAATCACCTCGCCGGCCAAACTCCTTGGGCCGGCGTTTTTTTGCCGACCCCACGCGCACCGCCGGTCGCATGACCCGCCCCTAATCCGCCTGTCCTGACGAGCCCCCTATGCCCCGACCACACCGTGCCCCTCGCCGATTTGCCGCTGCGCCACGGCGCGCGCTGCTGGTCGCTGTCCTCGCCTTGCTGGCCATGCTGCCGCTGGCGTCCGCCGCGCAGAGCGCGGCACCATCCGTTGCCGCGCCGGTCGAAGGCAGCGATTACGTGGTCATCGCCAACGGCCAGCCGTGGCAACCATTGAAGGGCCAGGTCGAGGTCGTCGAGATCTTCGCGTACTCCTGCAGCCACTGCGCCGCGCTGGAGCCCAAGCTGTCGGCGTGGAAGGCCAAGCAGCGCAGCGACGTGCGCGTGACCTACGTGCCGGCCGCCTACAACCACAGCGACGCGTTCGCGCGCGGGTTCTTTGCCGCGCAGTCGCTCGGCGCGACGCAACAAACGCACGCCGCGCTGTTCCGCGCAGTGCACGACGCGAAGTCGCTGCCGATGCGCAACCCGAGCATCGGCGAGATTTCGACGTTCTATCGCCAGCAGGGCGTCGATGCCGCAAAGTTCGATGCCGCGATCAATGGCCCGCTGGTCGATGCCGAGATGTTGCGCGCACGCGAGTTTGTGGTTGCCAGCGGCCTCGAAGGCACACCGACGCTGATCGTCGACGGCAAGTACCGCGTGCTCGGCAGCAGCCACGACGAGGCGCTGCGCATCGCCGAGCAGCTGATCGCGATCGAGCGCGCCGCGCGCAAGACCGCCAGCGCCACCAAGCGCCGCTGACCGCCCGTCCGCACTATCCCCCGCACACACGCTCCACTGACGAGACCCGACCATGACCAAGCGCCTCGCCCTGCTGTCTCTGCTGCTGCTGCCGCTGATGGCCTGCTCGCGCACCGAACCGAGCGCGCCCGCCGCCGACACCGCGGCTGCGGCCGCCGATGCCCCAGCAGCGACCGACGCCGCGGCAACGCCTGCGACGGCGCCCGCATCCGATGCGATGGCGACGCCGGCGGCCGATCCCGCCGCCACACCCGCCACACCGGAAACTGCTGCCGCGCCGATGCCCGCCGCGCCGAGTGGCCCGGCACTGATCGCCGGCAAGGACTACGTCGAAATCCCGGGCGGCCAGCCGCTGGAGCCGCGCAACGGCAAGGTCGAGGTGGTCGAAGTGTTCGGCTTCGTGTGCCCGGCCTGCGCGCGCTTCCAGCCCGACGTGGTGGCGTGGAAGGCCAGATTGCCGGCCGACGTGCGCTTCACCTACGTGCCGGCGATGTTTGGCGGCGTCTGGGACGATTACGCGCGCGCCTACTACGCCGCCGAGGCGATGGGCATCGGCGTGCAAACCCACGAGGCGCTGTACAAGGCCATCCACATCGATCAGACGCTGAAGGGCGAGCGCGGCCGCGATTCGGTCGAGGACATCGCCGGTTTCTACGCCACCCACGGCGTCGACGCCAAGCAGTTCACGAGCACGATGGCCAGCTTCGCGGTCGCCGGCAAGACCACCAAGGCCAAGCAGTTTGCCGCGCGCACGCAGATCAGCGGCACGCCATCGCTGGTGATCGACGGCAAATATCTGGTCAAGGGCGAGTCCTATGCCGACATGTTCCGCATCGCCGACCAGCTGATCGCACAGGAACGCGGTGCCGGCCAGTAAGGCCGACCGCCCCGCGACGATGCCGTCGCGGCGGCTCAAGCTGCTCAGCGCCAACATCCAGGCCGGCTCCAGCACGCGCCGCTACAGCGACTACGCCACGCGCAGCTGGTCGCATGTACTGCCGGCCGGCAACAAGCGCGCCGCGCTGGACCTGATCGCCAGGCTTGCCGGCGACCACGACATCGTCGGCCTGCAGGAGGCCGATCCCGGCAGCTTCCGCTCCGGCTTCACCAACCAGACGCACTATCTCGCCGAGCGCGGCGGCTTTGACTACTGGAGCCACCAGCCCAACCGCCGCCTCGGCAACGTCGCGTCCAGCGCCAACGGCCTGCTGAGCAAACTGGAGCCGCTTGAGGTCATCGACCACGCGCTGCCCGGCCGTATCGCCGGACGCGGCGTGCTGATGGCGCGCTTCGGCGACGGCGATGCCGGCCTCACTGTCGCCATCGCGCACCTCTCGCTCGGCACGCAGTCGCGGCGCGCGCAGTTGGCCTTCATCGCCGAACTGCTGCACGCCCATCCGCACGCGGTGCTGATGGGCGACTTCAACTGCACCGCCGACCGCCCGGAGATGGGCCTGCTGTATCGCGGCACACGGCTGCAGCCGCCGACGGGCGCGGTGCACACCTTCCCAAGCTGGAAGCCGCTGCGCGCGATCGACCACATCCTAGTCAGCGACGGCATCGTCTGCCGCGACCTGCGCGCGTTTGCCGCCGCCGCCTCGGACCACCTCGCGCTGTCGATCACCCTCGACGTGCCGGCCGTCGCGCTGGCGCATTAGCGCGACGCAACTCGCGAGCATTCGACGCTCCGTCCACAGGCCGTCATCCCGGCGCACGCCGGGACCCAAACATCCGCGCAGCTGACAATTGGCTCCCGGCTTGCGCCGGGATGACCGGTTTTGGGGTGACGGGGTTTCAAGCGCCGGTCGAGAGCAGCATCGCATTCCGCGCAGGCCACGCACGATCGCCTTGATCGGCACAGCGCCTGCACCCGGCGCGTTAGCGCGCGAACGCGACGCAACTCGCGAGCATTCGACGCTCCGTCCACAGGCCGTCATCCCGGCGCACGCCGGGACCCAAACATCCGCGCAGCTGACAATTGGCTCCCGGCTTGCGCCGGGATGGCGGGTTTTCAAGCCAGGACGGCGGGCGGCATCGCTGCGGCGTGTGCGCCGACGATCCAGACCCCGCGATCAGAAATCCACGCCGACGCGCGCGTACCAGAAGCGGCCCGGCAGATCGTAGGTGGACGCGTCGTAGCCGTTGAGCGTGCAGCTCAGGCAGGTCGGCGGGTCCTTGCCGGCGATGTTGTTGACGCCGGCGGTCAGGCGCAAGCCCTTGAGCCATGCGGCGGTCTGCCAGGATACTTGCAGATCGTGATAGGTGATCGCGCCGAGACGGTTGACGTCGTTGACGCTGTCGTCGCAAATCGCGAAACCGTTGGCACCACCGCAGGACTCGGTCAGGCTGTCGATGTAGCGCGTCGTCCACGACACCGTCCACGCGCCCTTGCGCCAGTCGGTGACCAGGGTGGAACTCCATTCCGGGATCGCGCTGTTGCTGACCTCGACGCCGGGGCGGCGCGGTTCGGCGGCACCGGATTCGTTGACCAACTCGTAGCGGCCGACGAAGGTGTTTTTCCAATCGAAGCGCAGCCGGCCCCAGTCGCGCTCGGGCAAGGTCCATGCCGCGGTCAGATCCCAGCCGTCGGTCTTGATGGTGCCGAGATTGTCGAGGATGTCGTCGAAGCGCACGATCTGGCCGCGCGCGCTGCGGTCGTAGGAGGCGCACGCGTCGGGGTCGCGGTTGGCGACGCAGCGATCGAGGATCGACTGCGCATCGGGTGCCTGGATCGCGTCCTCGATGGTGTGGCGATAGAAGGTGACGCCAAGATCGAGCTTGTCCGACCACGACGCACCGTCGGCAAACGACGGACTCCACACCGCACCGATAGTCACGCTGCTGCTGGTTTCCGGGCGCAGGTCGCGGTTGCCCGAGGTGATCACCGAAATCTGCGAATTGGTCTGCTCGTAGCCCGACGGTACGCCGTCGGCGATGCATTGCGGGGTGAGCACGGCCAGCGCCGAACACGGATCGACCAGCGTCGCATCGAAGCGCGACAGCGTGCCGTACAACTCGCCGATCGACGGCGCGCGGAAGCCTTCGGCGTACGAGGCGCGCAGCAGCAGCTCCTCGACCGGCTGCCAGCGCAGGCCGAGCTTGCCGGTGGTTTCGCCGCCGAAGGTGGAATAGTCCGAATAGCGCCCGGCGAGGCTGAGGTCGAGGCTCTTGCCGAACGCGGAGTCCTTCAGCAGCGGCACGCTGAGCTCGAGATAGGCCTCGTTGACGTCGTAATCGCCCGAAGTCGGGCCGGACGGCACGCCGTTGTATTCGCCGGCGATGGTGATCGCGTCGGGCAGGTAGCTGCCCTCGTACTTGCGGTACTCGTAGCCGGCGGCAAACGACAGCGGACCGGCCCACAGATCGGCAAGATCGCCGGTGACGTTGGCCGAGAACAAGCTCAGCTTGTTTTCGCTTTCGTCGCGCACCACCGGCTGGATGAAGGCCAGCATGTCCGGAGTGATCGAGCCGGCGCCGCCAAAGAGGTTGAGCGGCACGCAGCCGGAGATCGCCGCGCACGCGGCCGGATCGCCGAGCGCCTCGTTGATGCGGCGCAGGTTGTAGCTGCCGGTGTTGGTCTGTTCGGCCTTGCTCTCGCTGCGCACGCCGTTGACGTCCCAGCTCCACGACCGCTGGCCGACAGCGAAGGCACCTTCGAGGCCGCCGGCCACGTACCAGGTCTTGACCTCCTGCTCGAAGCGGCGCGGTCCGCCCTCGACCGGGCGGCGCGCGAGCAGAAACAGGTTGGCATCGTCGCCGACTGTGGTCAGGTCGAAGCCGAACGGGTTGTGGGGATTGGCTGCGGAGATCACCAGGGTGCGCTCGGCGAAATCGTTGAACACGCCGGCGTCGGTGCCGAGGAAGATCGGCTCCGGCGCGGCCTGGTTGGCGGACTCGCGTTGGTTGTAGAGCACCTTGACGTGGCCGCTGAGGCTTTCGGTAAAGTCGAAACGCACCTGGCCGAACACGCTCTTGCGCTCCGACGGCGTCAGCAGCAAGTTGAACGGCGCAAAGTTGAAGCGGTCGGGGGTGAAGAAGCAATGGAAACCGTCCGTGCGCACGACGCCGGTCGGATTGCCGTCCGCATCGCGGCAAACCTGTTGGCCGGACGCGTAGCCTGGAGCTGGGGTTCCGGTGTTGGGCGTAATGTCGTAGGTCGTGCCGGTATTGGGATCCTGAAACACGAAACGCCCCTGCGGCGTCGCCGAGCTGCCGTTCGACAGCCCGGTGCCGGGCACCGGGTCGCGAGCGAGCGCAAAGTCCGCCGACGATATGCCCTTCTGCTCGAAATACGACGCGCCGAGGAACCACTGCGCGCGATCGCTGCTGCCGCCCCAGCCGAGATCGGCCCCGGAAGTGGCGCCGCCGTATTTGTCGTACTCGCCATAGTGCAGGTCGAGCGTCGCGCCGTTGATGTTGCGGCGGGTGATGATGTTGACCACGCCGGCGATGGCATCGGAGCCGTAGATCGACGACGCGCCGTCTTCGAGCACCTCGATGCGCTCGATGATCGACAGCGGGATGGTGTTGAGGTCGACCGACGAGCCCACGCCCGACCCCGAGGATTCGTTGACCCAACGGATGCCGTCCACCAACACCAGCACGCGCTTGGCGCCGAGATGACGCAGGTCGACGGTGGCGGCACCGGCACCAACGCCGCCGCCATCCGGCGGAAAGCCGAAGTTGCCGCTGGAGTTGAACTTGGTGTTGAGCGCCGCGCCGCTGGCGGTGAGGTTCTGGACGATGTCGGCGACCGAGGTGAAGCCGCTGCGATCGATGTCCTCACGGGTGAGCACCTGCACAGGAACGTGGGTTTCGAGGTCCGCTTTCTTGATCCGCGAACCCGTCACGACCACCGCGTCCAGCGTCCGGGCCCGCTCGCCGCTGGCAGCAGCGTCCTGCGCCCGCGCAAGGGTCGGCGATGCCAACAACAAAGAAACCTGGATGGCCAAGGCCAATCGTTTGTGAGGCAACGACTTCATCGAAACGCTCTCCTGAAGAGTTGGATCATGGGGCCGCGTGCGCCCTGCTCACGCGTCGGAAACGCTCTTGTAAACAATTCGTGAATTCCCCACAAGTCCCAATGGCCCAAGGCGGCGCTAATCGGATCAGCAGGCTCAGCCCGACGGCGATCGGGAAAACGGCGAAACCTGCCGTAGCGCGGGGCCAGAGATCGCCCGCGCCAGATGGCTGCCGAACGGGGCGGGGCCGCACCCAGCAGACCACGGTCGCGCGGTTTGCCACCGACAATGGAGCCCCGCCAATCGCATGCCCGGCAAGGTGCCGGCCGGGGCATCGAGGGCATCGCCGATGCGAATCAGCGATGCGGACTAGCGATGGCGCTTAGGCAAGACCATCCGCGGCGGAAGCTTGCGTAGCCTCGGCCGTTGCCGCGGGGAGGCCATTAAGTTTGACTTTATCTCGCCGACCCGTGCCCGGATCGGTGCGATGCAGGTGGAAGGTCTTGCCCCGGAACGGCCCGCCCATCAGGTCCAGCATCATGGCTTCGGCCAGCTTGTTGGCCGGCGTGGTGAACGGCGAGATGAATTCCACCAGCCACAAACGATCGCCCGAACGCCAGTCGGCCGCATCGAGGTGTTCGCCTTGCTCGAGTTTCGCCTCCGCGGTTTCGGAGAGGTTGGCCCAGATGGCCACCCCTAACGGCAACTGCTCGAGACCTTCCTTGCTCATGCCGGCGATCTTGAAATCCGTAGGGTCGGCGCCCTCGATCACCGGCAACGGCCCGAAGCGGAAGATGCGGAACTGCTCGTTGAGGATCGCCGGCATGAACGACCATTCGAGGTCCTTCAATTTCAGTTCGCGATGCAGCGGCGACTGGGTCAGCAACCAGACCACTTGGCCGAGCGCCTCGGCGACGGTCTGAGGTGCGCCGGGCAGCACAGCGTTGCGCTGCGGACGATGCGATTCTGGCGATGTTCGGTTCATCAGGCGGACATCCTAAAGTCAGGCAACGCAGTCAACAGCTCGACCGTCTTGGGG
>JBOHYD010000048.1:0-2119 GCA_050737635.1 Luteimonas sp.
GTTCGTCAAGGACGGCGTCGATCCGTTCATGCTCGAAGCGGCGCCGACGCCGTATGACATCCCGAACCAGCTCGGCACGGTGGCCATCCACGACACGGGCGTGCCGACCGGATTCTGGCGCTCGGTGTCGCACGGACTGAACGCGTTCGCCAACGAGTCGTTCATCGACGAGCTCGCGGCGGCCGCCGGCAAGGAACCCGTCGAGTACCGGCGCTCCCTGCTCGGCAAGGAGCCGCGCTATCTGCGCGTGCTCAACATGGCCGCAGAAAAGTCCGGTTGGGGCAAGCCGCTGCCGGCGGGCCGCAAGCTCGGCATCGCGCTGATGGAAGGCTACGGAACGTATCTGGCGCTGGTGGCCGAGGTGTCGGTGGCCGGCAACGACATCAAGGTGCACCGCGTGGTGGTCGTGGCCGATGTCGGCACGATGGTCAACCCGAGCATCGTCGAGCAGCAGATCGAATCGAGCGTCATCTATGGCCTGTCGTCGACGCTGTACGACGAGATCACGGTCAAGGGCGGCCGCGTGCAACAGAGCAACTTCCACGACTACCGTGCGCCGAGGATGAATGAAGCGCCGAAGATCGAGATGCACCTGATCGCCGACGCTGAGAAGCCGGGCGGCATCGGCGAGCCGGTGACGGCGCTGGTCGCGCCGTCGGTCGCGAACGCGGTGTTCGCGATCACCGGCAAGCGGCTGCGCAAGCTGCCGTTGCGGCTGGGGTGATGCGGAAACGGCCCTACGGAAACCCGCTGCGGCGGGTTTCCTTTTTGCTATCGATGACCGTGCGCTGGTTCTTCACGCTCATGCTGTGCTGCGCCGGCAGCCTCGCCGGCGCGCAGGACTACGAGCGCGAGGCGCGCTGGGCCGAGCAGACGCTGCAGTCCCTCGTCGTCGGCGACGCGGTGCAGCTGCGGCAGAAGAACGGTCACCGCTTTCTCGCCCTGTACACGCAAGCCGAGCGGCCGCGCGGTGCGGCGATCATCGCGCACGGCCGCGGCTGGGCGCCCGACTACGACCTGTACGGCGCGCTGCGCGTCAAGCTGGCCGATGCGGGCTACTCGACGTTGTCGATCCAGCTGCCGGTGCTGCCCGGCACCGCGAAGATCGGAGACTACCTGCCGGTCTTTCCCGACGCCGGCGAGCGCTTCGCGCTCGCCGCCGACTGGCTGCGCGGCAAGGGCTATCGCAATGTCGCGATCGTCTCGCACAGCCTCGGCGCGACGATGGCCAACCACTACCTCATCCGGACCAGCGACGGCAGGGTCGGTGCGTGGGTGTTCATCGGCATCATCAACGGGCTGGAAGACATGTTCCGCATCAAGATCCCGGTGCTCGACGTGTTCGGTGCGCAGGACTGGGATGTGACGCGCGTCGGCGCCGGCGAGCGGCTGGGGCAGATCAGGAAGATCGCCGGCTCCGAGCAAGTGATCGTGCGCGACGCAGAGCATTTCTTCGAGGGCAAGCAGGACGAACTGACGCGCGTCATCGTCGGCTTCCTCGACCGCGCGTTTCAACGCCGCGGCTCGCTGCCCAACTGACGCATTGGTGCCATATGTTAGGGCTCGCTCGCAAAGGAGGCGGGCGCTGTGTCCGGATGACAGGTATTGCGGGACGTTCACGGGTCGGAGTAGCATCGAGTCCGGCGCCGCTCGGCGCAACCACCCGGCAGGCACAGAGACAACCCGCTGACGAAGCAATCGATTCCTGACCTACCCTGAGGAGGGTCCATGGCTGTAAGAGTTTCCATGAAAGTCAACGGCAAGCCGGCGTCGGCGGAGATGGAGGAGCGCACGCTTCTCGTCACCTTCATCCGCGAGACGCTGCGGCTGACCGGCACGCACGTTGGCTGCGATACCGCGCAGTGCGGCGCGTGCACCGTGCACATGAACGGGCGCGCGGTGAAATCCTGTTCGATGCTCGCCATGCAGGCCGAGGCCGCCGACATCCTCACCATCGAGGGAGTGGCCAAGGCCGACGGCACGCGGCACCCGATGCAGGCCGCGTGCAAGGAGCACCACGGCCTGCAATGCGGCTTCTGCACGCCCGGCATGGTGATGAACGCGATCGATTTCGCGAAGGCGAATCCCGACCCGAGCGAGCAGCAGGTGCGCGAAGCGC
>JBOHYD010000049.1:0-15080 GCA_050737635.1 Luteimonas sp.
ACCCAAGAGCTCGACGAGTTGTCGATCCGCACCGCCGCACTGCTCACCGCCGAAGAACCCGAGTACGGCCGCCTCGCCGCGCGCCTGCTCTCCGGGGTGATCGCGAAAGAGGTCGCCGGCCAGGAAATCCACGCGTTCTCGCAGTCGGTCGCGCGCGGCCATGAAGTCGGCCTGATCAACGATCGGCTGCTGGATTTTGTGCAGCGGCACGCGCGCAAACTCAACGAGGCGCTCGACGCGTCGCTCGACCGCGGCTTCGACTACTTCGGCCTGCGCACGCTGTACGACCGCTATCTGCTGCGCCACCCGCACACGCGCCGTGTGATCGAGACCCCGCAGCAGTTCTTCCTGCGTATCGCCTGCGCGCTCAGCGAGGACGTGCCCGAAGCGCTGGCGCTGTACCGGCGCATGGGCCAGCTCGACTACCTGCCGAGCTCGCCGACGCTGTTCAACGCCGGCACCACGCACGAACAGCTGTCGTCGTGTTTTCTGCTCGACTCGCCGCAGGATTCGCTCGAATCGATTTACCAGAAGTACGGCGACATCGCCCAACTGTCGAAGTTCAGCGGCGGCATCGGCGTCAGCTTCACACGCGTGCGCTCGCGCGGCTCGCTGATCCAGTCGACCAACGGCCATTCCAACGGCATCGTGCCGTGGCTGAAAACGCTGGATTCGTCGGTGGCCGCGGTCAACCAGGGCGGCAAGCGCAAGGGTGCGGCTTGCGTGTATCTGGAGCCGTGGCATGCCGACGTCGAGGAGTTTCTGGAGCTGCGCGACAACACCGGCGACGAGGCCCGGCGCACGCACAATCTCAACCTCGCAAACTGGATTCCCGATCTCTTCATGCGTCGCGTCGAGGCCGACGGCGACTGGTCGCTGTTCGATCCCAGCAAAGTGCCGGAATTCACCGACCTGTTCGGCGAGCGCTTCGACGAGGCCTATGAACAAGCCGAGAAGCAAGGCAAGGCGCTGAAGACCATCAAGGCCCGCGAGCTGTATCTGCGGATGATGCGCACGCTCGCGCAGACCGGCAACGGCTGGATGACGTTCAAGGACGCCTGCAACCGCGCCAGCAACCAGACGCTGCGGCCGGGCAACGTGATCCATCTGTCCAACTTGTGCACCGAGATTCTGGAAGTCACCTCGAACGACGAAACCGCGGTGTGCAACCTCGGCTCGATCAACCTGTCGCGGCATTTCGACGACGACAACGCATTCGACTTCGACAAACTCGCCGAGACCGTGCGCCTCGCGGTGCGCCAGCTCGACCGGGTGATCGACCTCAACTTCTATCCGATCGAAACCGCGCGCCGCGGCAACTTGCGCTGGCGGCCGGTGGGCCTGGGCGTGATGGGATTGCAAGACGTGTTCTTCCGGCTGCGGCTGCCGTTCGATAGCGATGCCGCGCGCACGCTGTCCGCAAAGATCGCCGAGGAGATCTACTTCCACGCGCTGGACACCTCGTGCGAACTGGCCCAGGAGCGCGGCCGTCATCCGTCGTTCGCCGATACCCGCGCGGCCGGCGGCGATCTGCAGTTCGACGCATGGAACGTGGCGCCCGCCAACCCCGCGCGCTGGGAGAGCTTGCGCGCGCGCGTGCAGGTGCACGGCCTGCGCAACTCGCTGCTGATCGCGATCGCGCCCACGGCCACCATCGCATCGATCGCCGGTTGCTACGAATGCGTCGAGCCGCAGGTCAGCAACCTGTTCAAGCGCGAGACCCTGTCCGGCGACTTCCTGCAGGTCAATCGCTATCTGGTCGAGGAGCTGAAGACCCTCGGCCTGTGGACGCCGGAGATCCGCGACGTGATCAAGCACGCCGAAGGCTCGGTGCAGGGGATCGTCGAAATTCCCGACACCCTGCGCGCGGTCTACCGCACCGTGTGGGAACTGCCGATGCGCGCGCTGATCGACATGGCCGCCGCTAGAGGCGCATACATCGACCAGTCGGCATCGCTGAACCTGTTCATGGAAAGCCCGAACATCGGCGCGATGTCGTCGATGTACATGCACGCGTGGAAGCAGGGCATCAAGACCACGTATTACCTGCGCTCGCGGCCGGCGACGAAGATTGCGAAGACCACGGTGGCCACGATCACTGCGGCTGATGCACTTGCCTGCTCGCTGGAGAATCCGGAGAGCTGCGAGGCGTGCCAGTGAGGGCAGGAGTGAATGATGAGGAGTGAGAAACGAGAGAGAAAGAGAGCGGTTTCGGCCACCTACTGTCGGCGTTTCGTCGCTTCTTTGCGGCGCGTTCGCCGTAAGGTGGCAGCATGCGGCTGACTTCGTCGATATCGCTTCTGAGCTCACCCGTGCTCGTCGATGGAAACCAGCCCATGTGCTCGCACAAAGTGAGCAACATTTCGACTTCCGAAAGCGAACCATGTGCGATCGCGAGGTAATTGGCTTTGTCCCGGGCCGTTTCCCGTGTCCAGCCCTCTGCGACGTTGGCTGCGACTGACACAGCAGCCCGCGTGATCTGGCTTCTCATTCCATAGAGCTCTTCGCGAGGCAGAAGCGGTACGAGCGCATACACGCTTTTTGCAACGTCCATCGCCCTTTGC
Source organism: Luteimonas sp. (assembly GCA_050737635.1). Classification (GTDB taxonomy): domain Bacteria; phylum Pseudomonadota; class Gammaproteobacteria; order Xanthomonadales; family Xanthomonadaceae; genus Luteimonas. Next base: position 2,565 of record JBOHYD010000049.1, read on the forward strand.
CAAACCATCGACTTCTGGTAATGCATATGAACTCCAATGTCTCCAAATCATCATCTCTCATTTCTCACTCCTCTCCCCTCACTCCTCGCCTGCTCGACCCCGGCTTCGAGCTCACCCTGCGGCCGATGCGCTATCCGCAGTTCTACGAGATGTACCGAAACGCGATCCGCAACACCTGGACGGTCGAGGAAGTCGACTTCGCGCTCGACACCAACGACCTGAAGACCAAGTTCGGCCCGGCCGAGCGGCACCTGATCGAGCGGCTGGTGGCGTTTTTCGCGACCGGCGACTCGATCGTGTCCAATAACCTCGTGCTCAATCTCTACACCCACATCAACGCGCCCGAGGCGCGCATGTACCTGTCGCGGCAACTGTACGAAGAAGCACTGCATGTGCAGTTCTATCTGACCCTGCTCGACACCTATCTGCCCGATCCGGCCGAGCGCGCGAAAGCGTTCGCGGCCACCGACAACATCCCGTCGATCAAGCGCAAGGCCGAGTTCTGCTTCAAGTGGATCGATTCGATCAACGACCTGCGCCGCATTGACACCCGCGAGCAGCGGCAGCGCTTCCTGCTCAATCTGGTGTGCTTCGCCGGCTGCATCGAGGGGCTGTTCTTCTATGGCGCCTTCGCCTACGTCTATTACCTGCGCTCGCGCGGCCTGCTCAACGGGCTCGCCGCCGGCACCAACTGGGTGTTCCGCGACGAGAGCGCGCACATGGCGTTCGCGTTCGAGGTGATCCGTACCGCGCGCGAAGAGGAGCCGGACCTCGTCGACGACGACTTCCGCGCCCAGGTGGTGCAGATGATGCGCGAGGCGGTCGACTGCGAAGTCGCGTTTGCGCAGGACACTCTGTCCGGCGGCGTCGCCGGGCTGTCGATCCGCGACATGCGCGAGTACCTCGAATACTGCGCCGACCAGCGCATGGCCCAGCTCGGCATGCCCAAGCATTTTGGCGCGCGCAATCCGTTCCCGTTCATGGATCTGCAGGACGTGCAGGAGTTGACCAATTTCTTCGAGCGCCGAGTGTCGGCGTACCAGGTCGGCGTGCAGGGCGAGGTTGGCTTCGACCACGCGTTCTGAGGCCGCGGAGTGAGTGATGAGGAGTGAGAAACGAGTCAAGGCGAGAGCCGTGAAGCGCTGCACTCACTCACTTCTCACTCCTCATCACTCACTCCGCGTTTTTCCCCTCAGGCCGCCGCACGCAGCACGCGCGCCGCCTCCACCATCGCCTGCAGCGCGGCGCGCGTTTCCGGCCAGCCGCGTGTCTTCAGGCCGCAGTCGGGGTTCACCCAGATCTGCTCCGATGGCAGCACCGCGATCGCCTTGGTCAGCAGCGCGGTCATTTCATCGCCGTCGGGCACGCGCGGGGAATGGATGTCGTAGACGCCGGGGCCGATGCCGTTGGGATAGCGGAATTTGACAAACGCGTCCAACAACTCCATCCGCGAGCGCGAGGTCTCGATCGAGATCACGTCGGCATCCATCGCCGCGACCGCTTCGATGATGTCGTTGAACTCCGAGTAGCACATGTGGGTGTGGATCTGGGTGTCGTCGCGCACTCCGGACGCAGTGAGGCCGAACGCCTGCACCGCCCAGTCGAGATACCCCGGCCAATCGCCGCGACGCAGCGGCAGGCCCTCGCGGATTGCCGGCTCGTCGATCTGGATCACGCCGATGCCGGCGGCCTCAAGATCGATCACCTCGTCGCGCAGCGCCAGCGCGATCTGCCGGCAGGTTTGCGCGCGCGGCTGGTCGTCGCGCACGAACGACCACTGCAATACCGTCACCGGCCCGGTCAACATGCCCTTCATCGGCCGCTCGGTCAGCGACTGTGCGTATTGCGACCAGCGCACCGTCATCGGCACCGGGCGGCGCACGTCGCCGTAGATGATCGGCGGCTTGACGCAGCGCGAGCCGTAGCTCTGCACCCAGCCGAGTTTGGTAAAGACAAAGCCGTCGAGCTGCTCGCCGAAATACTCGACCATGTCGTTGCGCTCGAACTCGCCGTGCACCAGCACGTCGAGGCCGATCGTTTCCTGAAAGCGCACGCAGCGTTCGGTCTCTGCGGCAATGAAAGCGTCGTAGTCGGCATCGCTCCATTGCCCAGAGCGGTGTTTGACGCGCGCGGCGCGCACCGCCTTGGTCTGCGGAAACGAGCCGATGGTGGTGGTCGGGAACGACGGCAGCGCAAAACGTTGCGCCTGGCGCTCGCGGCGCTGCGCATACGGCGACGCGCGCTGCGCGCTGAGGCCATCGAGCGCGGCGATGCGTGCGGCGACGTCGGCGCGATGCACCTTGCCCGAGCGCGCGCGTGCGGCGAGGCCGTCGCGGGCCACGGCGAGCGTCGACTGCGCCGACAGCAAGCCGTTGTCGGCGTCGGCGAGCACGCGCAGTTCCTCGATCTTCTGCCGCGCGAACGCCAACCAGCCGTGGATGTCGGCCGACAGCTCGGTCTCCAGCGTGGCGTCGACCGGCACATGCAGCAGCGAACACGACGGTGCGAGCTGCAGGCGATCGCCGCCGACGCGGTCGCGCGCGGTGCGCACCATTGCCAGCGCGCGATCGAGATCGCTGCGCCAGACGTTGCGGCCGTCGACCACGCCCAGCGACAACGTGCGCTCGACCGGCAGCGCATCGAGCACCGCGGCGAGCTGCTCCGGCGCGCGCACCAGATCGACGTGCAAGCCGTCGGCCGGCAGCGCGCAGGCCAGTGCGAGGTTGTCGCCGAGCGCGCCGAAATACGTGGTCAGCATCAGCTTGGGCCGCGCACTGGCGGCGAGCGCGGCATAGGCGTGACGGTAAGCGGCGTGGGCGGCGTCATCGAGGTCGAGCACCAGGCAGGGCTCGTCGATCTGCAGCCACTGCGCGCCGGCGGCGTGCAGCTGGCCGAGCAGTTCGGCATACACCGGCAGCAGGCGGTCGAGCAGCGCGAGGCGATCGCTGCCGTCGACGCTTTTCGACAGCAATAACAGGCTGACCGGGCCAAGCAGCACCGGGCGCGCCTCCAGTCCCAGCGCCTTGGCTTGCAGATACTCGGCCAGCGGCTTGTCGCCACGCAGCCGGAAGCGCTGCTCGCGGTGCAGCTCCGGCACCAGATAGTGGTAGTTGGTGTCGAACCACTTGGTCATCTCCAGCGCATGCAGGTCAATGCCGTCGCGCTGCATGCCGCGTGCCAGCGCGAAGTAGCCGGCGAGCGGATCGGCGTCGGCCAGCGCGCGATAGCGCTCGGGGATCGCATCGAACAAAAATGCGCTGTCGAGCACTTGGTCGTACAGCGAAAAATCGTTGCACGGCACGCTGTCGGCGCCGGCGCGGCGCTGCAACTGCCAGTGGCGCTGGCGCAGGTCGGCGGCGATGTCCTGCAGCGATTGCGGTGTGATCTCGCCGCGCCAGCAGGCTTCGAGCGCGCGCTTGAGTTCGCGTTTCGCGCCGATGCGCGGAAAGCCGAGATTGCTAACGGTGGTCATGGGGCATGTCCTCATGCAGTCGGGGCAGTGAGGGACGAAGGACCCGCGTGAGGCCCGCACACATGCCGTCGGCATGTCCGCGCACCGCACATCGGCGACCTTCGCCCCCGCGGGCGAACCGGAACCGTCGAAGGCGCGCGAACCTGCGCCGCGGCCATCGCCACGACGCATGCTCCGGCCGCTTCCCCACGGAAGTTCCAGGTCAGACGAGGGACATCACGTCCCCCGGCCGGGGCAGGTCTTCGGGCTCGTGGACGTGAAGCCGGGAACGCGGGGTGGGAGCGAGCAACCAGTGGCGGCGGCCGTTTCGGCGTTCGCTGGTTGCTCGTTCCTCGCCGTTCAATCCTCGTTCCTTGCCTCGCCTACTCGTCGCGGCTTCCCAGGGCGCGCCCCAGTGCCTGATGCGACTTCGTTTCCACACACCGCTGCGGGGCAGCGCCGGAATTGGCCCGTCAAGGCCGCACCGGCTTCCCTTTTAATTCCATCCCTCTATCTGCATAAAGAGATGGAAACCATGGCGCGGCCACGTTACGCCCACGCGCCGTCGCCGGTCAAGGGGCTGGCGCAGAAAATCGACAAGCACTGCAGCTTCGGCAGCAGGTCTCCGCGTGCCGGGGGTGGCTGCGCAAGCCGGCGAACGGCGCATGCCCGTCGTCGAGCAGGCATTGCAGGTCGCCGGCGGAGCCAGCGAGAGGGGCTCGGCGAGCGCGTGGCATGCGGCGGGAAACGCGCCGCCGACGCGGGGACCGGAACGCATGCCTGATCGGTGGCGCTGGTTGACCAAGCCGCGATCGACGCGACCCGGAGAGCAACGTTGTGCTCGACCTCTGTCGCGGACTCGGCATCGGCATCGGCACCGTGGCGTATTCGCCGCTCGGCCGCGGTTTTTTTGACCGCCGCGATCACCTCATCGAGCGTTCGCGGCCGCCGCCGCTTCTACAACGGCATCAGCGATAAATCCATGGTCTCGCGTGAGCGCGGTTTTTGTGGAGCGACGCCCGTCGCGACGCTAATGCTGTGTCAACAGCTTGGCCTGCTTGCGCACGCGCCGCGCGCTGCGCTGTTGCAGGCAGCTGAAGATCACGTACAGCGCCGGCGTGCTGAGCAAGGTAAGGCTCTGCGAGATCAGCAGGCCGCCGATCATCGCGATGCCCAGGGGACGGCGCAGCTCGGAACCTTCACCGATGCCGATCGCGATCGGCAATGCGGCGAGGATCGCGACCATCGTGGTCATCATGATCGGCCGGAAACGCACGATGCAGGCTTCGCGCACCGCCTCCATCGACGGCTTGCGGTGCTCGCGTTCGGTGACGAGTGCGAAGTCGATCATCATGATCGCGTTCTTCTTGACGATGCCGATCAGCAGCACCAGCGCGATCATCGAAATCACCGACAGCTCGGTGTTGCTGATCCACAGCGCCAGCATCGCGCCCATGCCGGCGGCGGGCAGGGTCGACAGGATGGTCACCGGATGCACGAGATTTTCGTAGAGTATGCCGAGCACGATGTAGACGGTCACGATCGCCGCGATCAACAGCAGCAGCATGCTCGCCGGCCTGAGCGCCTGGCGAAAACCGCCCTGCTCGGCCAGCCGGATGTCGCCCGGCATGCGCAGGCCGTCGACGGCCGCCTTGATGATCGCGTCGCCTTCGCCCTCGCTGATGCCGGGCGCGAGGTTATAGCTGATTTCCATCACTGTGTACTGGTTTTGGTGCTGCACCTGCCCCGGCGCGAGGCCGGGCACCTGCTTGGCGAAGGCACCGAGCGGGATCATCTCGCCGCTGCGGCCGGGCACCTGGATGTCGTCGAGCGCGGCCGGCGTCGCGCGCTGGTTGGGCAGTGCGTTGACGACCACGCCGTATTGGTTGAGGTCGGCGTAGATCGTCGAGATCTGGCGCTGGCCGAACGCGCCATACAGCGCACCGTCGATCGCGCCGATCGACACGCCAAGCCGCGACGCCGTCGCGCGATCGATGACGATGTTCTGGCGCAGGCCGCCGCTGTCGACGTCGGTGCCGACGTCACGCAGCTTGGGGTTCTTCTTCAGCTCCGCTTGCAGTTTCGGCAGCCATTCCTGCAGGCTGGCGAGGTCGTTGCTCTGCAATGTGACGCGGTACTGCGCACCCTGACCGCCGCCGCCGCCATTGTCGCTGGGCAGGTCCTGGATCGCGCGCAGGCGCAGGTCGAGATCGGGGAAGCGGCCGGCCTTCGTGCTCAGGCGCGCGACCACCTCCGCCGTCGATTCGCGACGGCCGTCGTCGCGGGTCTTCAATTGAATATTGAACTGCGCGCTCGCGCCCTGCCATCCGCTGCCCAGCCGCACACCGACGACCTTCACCGCCGGATCGGCAAGCAGCATGTCGGTGATGCGGCGCTGGCGCTGCGACATGTCGCTGAACGACACCGTCGCGCTGGAGATGGCGCGGCCCCAGATCAGTCCGGTGTCCTGCGGCGGGAACGAGCCCTTCTTGACCGCGACGATCAGAAACCCTGTGGCCACGATCATCAGCAGCGGCGTGATCGCCAGCAGCAATGCGTGGCGCAGCGAGAAATCCAGCGCGCGCGTGTAGATGCGCAGCATCCCGGCGTGCACGCCGTCGAGGGCGGTGTTGAAGCGCGACGGCCTGGCCGCCTGCGTCGCGTGCGGCTGCAAGAACCGCGCGCACAGCGCTGGGGTCAGCGTCAGCGACACCACCGCCGAGATGATGATCGCCGCGACCAGGGTCACCGTGAACTCGCGGAAAAACGCGCCGAGCAGTCCGCCGGCAAACAGGTTCGGGATGAACACCGCGACCAGCGACGCGGTGATCGACACGATCGTGAAACCGATCTCGCGCGCGCCGATCATCGCCGCCTCGATCCGCGGCACGCCGTCGTCGAGATGGCGCATCACGTTTTCGATGACCACGATCGCGTCGTCGACGACGAAGCCAATCGCGATCACCAGCGCCAGCAGGGTCAGGTTGTTGAGCGTGTAGCCGAGGATATACATCGCCACCGCCGCGCCGGCCAGCGACAGCGGCACCGCGACCGCCGCGATCAGGGTCGGTGCGAGGCGGCGCAGAAACAGCGCCATCGTCAGCACCACCATCGCCAGGCTGATCAGCAGGGTGATCTGCACTTCGGCCAACGAGGCACGGATGGTCGGAGTGCGGTCGAAGTACGGCGTCAGCGTGGTGCCTGTCTGCACGTAGCTGCGCAGCGCCGGCAGCTGCGCCTTGACCGCATCGACGGTGGACACCACGTTGGCGCCGCCGCGGATGAACACATACATCACCACCGCAGGTTTGTGGTTGAACCACGCCGCCTGGAAGGCATCCTGCTGGCCGTCGTAGACAGTGGCCACGTCCGACAGCCGCACCACGCGGCCGCCGTCGCTTGCGATCACCAAATCCGCGAAGTCCGATGCGCGACGTACCGCGTCGTTGGACTGGATCGCCATGATCCTGCGGCCGTCGGACAGGAAGCCCAGCGGCGAGGTGACATTGGCCGCGCGGATCGCGTTGCGCAGATTGTCCGGCGACAGGCCGAGCGCGTTGAGCGCGCGCAGGTTGACGTCGATGCGCACCGCCGGCGTCGATGCGCCGGCGATGTCGACCGATGCGACGCCGTCAATCTGACGGATGCGCTGCGCAAGCAGCGAGTCGGCGACGTTGTAGAGGTCGGTCGCGGTCTGCGTGTCGGAGGTCAGCGCGATGGCGATGACCGGATCGTCATTGGGATTGGCTTTCTGGTAATTGGGCGTGCCGAGGCCCGACGGCAGGTCGGCGGCGGCCGCATTGATCGCGGCCTGCACGTCCTGCGCGGCGGAGTCGATGTCGCGGTCGCCATGGAAGAGCATGAACACCACGCCACGACCTTCGGAGCTGTTGCTGCGCATGGTCTCGATGCCTGGCACTTGGCCGAGGTGGCGCTCAAGCGGCGCGGTGACCGTCGCGGCCATCGTGCCGGCGTCGGCGCCGGGCTGCGAGGCCTGCACGAAGATCACCGGGAACTGCAGACTGGGCAGCGCCGCGACGCCGAGCTGCAGATAGCAGATCAGTCCGGTGACAAACAGCCCGAGCGCGAGCAGGCTGGTGCCGACCGGGCGACGGATGAAGGGGCCGGAGAGGTTCATGGCGGCGTGCTCGCGCTCTGCTCCCGTCTCCCAGCGAGAGAAGAGCCTGCCCCGCACTTGATCCGCGGCACCCGAAGGGTGGATGAGGCTGCGGCAACCGACGCGCCACGACTCCGCCGTACTCTCACCCCAACTGCTCTCTCGAAGGGAGGAGGACTGGGCCGTCTCGATGGCGAAATTTTGCTCACCGCGCCGCCTGCGCCTGTGCCTGCCGCGTCTCGCGCTGCTCGCGGCGGTGCTGCAGCCACGCCGAGTAGCGCTCCATGTACAGGTAGATCACCGGCGTGGTGTACAGCGTGACGAGCTGTGAAAGCAACAGCCCGCCGACGATCGACACCCCGAGCGGGCGGCGTAGCTCCGAGCCGATGCCGTCACCAAGCGCGAGCGGCAAGGCACCGAGCATCGCCGCGGCGGTGGTCATCATGATCGGACGGAAGCGCAGCAGGCAGGCGCGGCGGATCGCATCAAACGGGGTCATGCCCTCGCGTTGCGCGCCGATCGCGAAGTCGATCATCATGATCGCGTTTTTCTTGACGATGCCGATCAGCAGCACGATGCCGACGATGCCGTCGACTGACAGGCTCATGCCGCACAGCATCAGCGCCAGCAATGCGCCGACACCGGCTGGCGGCAGCGTCGACAGGATGGTCAGCGGATGAATGAAGCTTTCGTACAGCACGCCGAGCACGATGTAGATCACCGCCATCGCCGCGATCAGCAGCCAGACCGTGTCGGTCTGGCTGGCCGAGAACTCCGCCGCCTTGCCGACAAACTGCGCGCGCACCTGCACCGGCAGCGCCAGCGACTCGCGGGTGTCGTTGATCGCGCGCACCGCATCCGACAGCGAATAGCCCGGCGCGACGTTGAACGCGATCGTCACCGCCGGCAGCTGTTGCTGGTGGCTGATGACCAGCGGCACGCTGGTGATCTGCGCGCTGGCGAGCGCCGACAGCGGGATATTGCCGCCGGTACCGAGCTGTATCCCGGTGTTGGCGTTGCCGATGCCGGTGGCGGTCGACGAATTGCTCGACGTCACCTGGCCGAGCGTGGTCGCGTTGCTGCCGGTCAGCGCGCCGCCGCCGTTGCTGGCGACCGCGAGTTGGTCGAGCAGCGCGCCCGGGGTGCGGAACTCCGGCGCGACCTCTAGCACCACGCGATACTGGTTGAGCTGGGTGAAGATCGTGCTGATCTGGCGCTGGCCGTAGGCGTCGTAGAGCGTGTCGTCGATGGTCTGCATCGGCACGCCGAGCACGCTGGCCTTCTCGCGGTCGACGGTCAGCATCAGCGCGCGGCCGCCGTCGGACAGGTTGTTGTCGACGTCGGCGAGCTCGGGGCGCTCGCGCAAGGCCGCGGTCATCCGCGCCGCCTGAAGCCCTAGCTCGACGCTGTCGATGTCGGACAACGAATACTGGTACTCGGTCGCCGCGACACGGGTGTCGAGGGTGACGTCCTGCACCGGCTTCAGATACAACGCGATGCCGGGGATGCCGTCGACCGCCTTGCGCAGGCGCGGCAGCAATTCGTCGAGCCCGTCGCGGTCACCGCGGTCCTTGAGCACGATCGACAGCTGACCCTGGTTGAGGGTCGGGTTGACGGTGCCTGCACCGATAAACGCGGCAACGCCGGTGACCGCGGGATCCTTGCGCAGCGCCTGCGCGGCGGCCTGCACGCGCTGCTGCATCTGGTCGAACGCGATGTTCTGGTCGGCCTGCACCACGGCGGTGATCAGGCCGGTGTCCTGCTCGGGCAGCAGGCCCTTGGGGATCAGCACATAGAGGACCACCGTCAGCGCCACGCTGACTGATGCGACGACCATCGTCAGCCGCTGGTGCGCGAGCACCCAGTCGAGCGTGTGCGCGTACAGGCCGACGGTGCGCGTCCACAGATTGGCCTTGCCCTGGGCGTGCGCGCGTTCGTGGGCGTCGTCGCCTTCGGGCAGCGCATCGGGCTTGAGCAGATACGCGCACATCATCGGCGTCAGCGTCAGCGACACCAGCATCGAAATGGCCACTGCGATCGACAGCACCCACGCGAACTCATGGAACAGCCGTCCGGTCACCCCCGGCATCAGCAGCAGCGGCAGAAACACCGCGATCAGCGACACGGTCAGCGACAGCACGGTGAAGCCGATTTCCTTCGCGCCCTTCTCGGCGGCGTCCATGCCGCTGTCGCCCTTCTCGATGTAGCGGACGATGTTCTCGATCATCACGATCGCATCGTCGACGACGAATCCGGTCGCCACCGTCAGCGCCATCAGCGACAGGTTGTCGAGCGACATGCCGGCAAACGACATCACCGCAAACGTACCGAGCAGCGACAGCGGCACCGCGACCGACGGGATGATCGTCGCCCATAGCCGCCGCAAAAACACGAAGATCACCGCCACCACCAGGCAGATGGTCAGGATCAGCGTGAACTGCACATCGTGCACCGACGCGCGGATGGTGACGGTGCGATCGGAGAACACGTCGAGCTTGACGTCCGCCGGCAGCACCACCCGCAGCTCGGGCAGGATCGCGCGGATATTTTCCACCGTTTTAACGATATTCGCGCCAGGTTGCCGGCGCACTTCGAGCAGCACCGCGGGGCGGCCGTCGGCCCATGCGGCGATCTGGTCGTTCTCGATGCCGTCGACCACGTTGGCGACGTCGGACAGCCGCACCGGCGCGTTGTTGTCATAGCGGATGACGATGTCGTTGTACTGCTGGGCATCGGTGAGCTGGTCGTTGGTGCCGATGCTGTAGGACTGCGTGGCGCCGTTGAGCGAGCCTTTCGGCGCGCTGACGTTGGCCTGCGTGAGCGCGCTGCGCAGGTCCTCCATGGTCATGCCCATGTTGGACAGCTGCGCCGGATTGACCTGGATGCGCACCGCCGGGCGCACATTGCCGGCGATCGACACCAGGCCGACGCCCTGCACCTGCGACAGCCGCTGCGCGAGGATCGAGTCGGCGTAGTCGTTGACCTCGCGCAGCGCGCGCGTGGCGGAGCTGAGCTTGAGGGTGAGGATCGGCGCGTCGGCCGGATTGACGCGGTTGTAGACCGGCTGGTAGGGCAGCGACGACGGCAGCACCGACTGGCGGATCGCCGCCTGCACATCCTGCGCGGCGATGTCGATGTCGCGGTCTATGGTGAACTGCAGGATGATCGTCGACAGCCCGGCCGACGAGTCGGAGGTCATGATCTCCAGCCCGGAAATCTGCCCGAGCTGACGCTCCAGCGGCGTGGTCACCAGCGACGCCATGGTCTGCGCGCTGGCACCCGGGTATTGGGTGGTGACGACGAGGCTCGGCGCGTCGATCTCCGGCAGCGCGGCCACTGGCAGCCGCTGGTAGCCGAGCACACCGAGCAGCAGCACGCCGACCATCAGCAGGGTGGTCGCGATCGGGCGGCGGATGAAAAGGGTCGAGAAGCCCACTAGACGGATCCTTGCTGGGCGCTGACGGTCAATATGAAACCTGACGGCGCGGTGCCGGGGCCGAGACATGATCCTCGTCCCGGGTTCGCGCCACGCATCGGCACATCGCCGGGTTCGAAACCCTCCCTTTCAAGGGGAGGACGGGGAGGCGGTGGTGTAAAGCACGATCGCTGCAGATCACACCATCGCCCTCCTGGCCTTGCCCTTGCAGGGAAAGGTGAAAAGCTGCCTGCGACCCCGCTCGGATGCGTTGTCACCGTGGCCCGCCGCCGCCGCGCCGCCCGCCGCTATTGTCGCTGCCGCGTTCCCGCGCGGCCTTCAACTCGGCCTCGGTCGGTGGCGGTGGCGCCTGCCCGGGTTTGAGCGGGCGCACCTTGCTGCCGGGCTTGAGGCGGAACTGGCCCTCGGTGACCACGCGGTCGCCGGAGGCCAGGCCCTTGGTGATCACAATGTGGCTGTCGTCGGCCTCCTCGCCCTGGGTCACCGGCTGCTGCTTGACGGTGTCGTCGGCCTGTACCAGATACACGTAGTCGCCCTCGGCGCCGCGCTGCACCGCCTGGGTCGGGATCACCAGCGCGTTGGGCAGCGTGCGCAGCTGCAGGCGCAGGTTGACGAACTGGCCGGGCCACAGGCTGGCATCGGCATTCGGAAACGCCGCGCGCAGCCGGAAGGTGCCGCTGGTGCTGCTGATCTGGTTGTCGATCACATCCAGCCGGCCGTCACCGGCCACGACGTGGGCGTCGCTGCGGTCGAGTGCGGCGGCTTTGAGTTCGCCGCCGCGATCGGCGGTGCGCACCCGGTCGAGATCTTTTTCGGGCAGGTTGAACACGACGTGGATCGGCGTGACCTGGGTGATGGTGACGATGCTGCTGCTGGTACCGACGATGTTGCCGGCGTCGACACCGCGGATGCCAGTGGTACCGGAGATCGGCGCGGTGATCCGGGCGTATTGCAATTGCACCTGCGCGGCGCGCGCGGCGGCGGCGGTGGCGGCGACCAAGCCGGTGTACTGGCTGATCAGGTTGCGCTGGGTGTCGATGTCGGTGCGCGACACGTACTGGCGGTAAGCCGGATCGATGGAGCGCGCGTAATTGGATTCGGCGGTCGCCAGCTGCGCCTCGTTCTGGCGCGAATTGGCCACGGCCTGGTCGTAGCTCGCTTGCAAGCTGCGCGGATCGATCTGCGCGAGCAGATCGCCCTGGCGCACGGCCTGGCCTTCGGCGAAGTTGACGCTCAGCAGCTGGCCGCCGACCTGCGGATTGACGGTCACGGTGTTCAGCGCCGCCACCGTCCCGAGTGCGCTCAGGTACACCGGCACGTTCTGCGCAACGGCGGCCTGCACGGTGACCGACACCGGCGCGTCGTCGGCTTTGTCCTCGCCGTCCGCGTCGCGCTCGCCGTTCGACCCAAACAGGCGGAACGCCAGTACCGCGACCACGATCGCCGCAAGCACCAGCAGCGCAATTTTCCAGAAACGCGACATCAACAGCTCCGGGGCGACTGGGATCGCGT
>JBOHYD010000050.1:0-9096 GCA_050737635.1 Luteimonas sp.
CTACGGCTGCAGTGCACGAACAAGGCTGTACCGGGTCTGCGCGCTCAGGCGGAATACACCCGATATCGCCGCAGCGCCAGTCCGACATCGCTGCCGAGCGTCGGCACGATCGCATCGGGCGCGGCGATCAGGTCGATGTCGAGTTCATTGGGCTGACCGGCAACGCGCACCGAGACAGTGATGCGGTCGGCCATGCGGTGCGCGGCGGTGACTCGCGCCGATAGACCGGCATCCGCCGCGACCAGTGCGATATCGTGCGGGCGTGCGTACAGCGTGGCCGGACCGTCGGCGAGTCCTTCGGCATTCAGCGCCAGCGACGTTCCAGCGACGATGAAGCGGCCGCTACCGACGCGGCCGTCGAGCACGCCGCTGCGTCCGATGAACTCGAACACGTACGGCGATGCCGGCGATGCATAGATCTCGTCCGGCGTGCCGACTTGTTCGATGCGGCCGTCGCGCAGCACGACGACGCGGTCGGCGAGTTCGAGGGCCTCGTCTTGATCGTGGGTGACAAACACCGTGGTCTGCCCGGTCTGCGTGTGCAGTTGCCGCAGCCAGCGCCGCAACTCGACGCGTACCTTGGCGTCGAGCGCGCCAAACGGCTCGTCGAGCAGCAGCACGGTCGGATCGACGGCGAGCGCACGGGCGAGCGCGACGCGCTGCTTCTGGCCGCCGGAGAGCTGTTCGGGATAGCGCGCGCCGTGTTCGGGCAGCTGGATCAGCGACAGCAATTCGGTGACGCGCGCGGCGATCGTCGCGCGATCCGGGCGCTTGCGGCGCGGCCGGCTGCGCAGTCCGAACGCGACGTTCTCGGCGACCGTCATGTGCCGGAACAGCGCGTAATGCTGGAACACGAAGCCGACATTGCGCTCGCGCAGGCTGAGCTGGGTGGCATCGGTGTCGTCGAACAGCACGCGACCGCCATCGGCCGGCAGCAGCCCGGCGATCACCCGCAGCAGGGTGGTCTTGCCGGAGCCGGACGGGCCGAGCAGGGCGACCAGTTCACCGGAGGCGATCTCGAGATCGACGGCGTCGAGCGCGGCGACGCCGGTATAGCGTTTGTCGATGCGCTGCAGGCGCAGGCGCACGCCGTGCCGGCTGCGCACGCCGGCCGCGACAGCGGTGTCGCTGGCCACGCTACCGGCGTCGAAAGGAGAGGCGGTCATCTGGGTGAAAGTCATTGCGGAATTACCCGAGTATTGCGGACAGACAGCTGAATCAACTGTGCTGGTCGTTGAAACAACATGTCATTGCCGCCGGTGATGCGCATTGGCCAGTGCGTCGCCGTGGCGCGACTCCAACCGCGCCAGCAGAAAGCCGGCCGACGGCTCACTCGCACCGGCGCCCCGGGCGGCGGCCTCGCGGACAGGTTGTCGATTGCATGATGCGGATGAAGGAAAGAGCATGTCATTGCCGCCGGTGATGCGCATTGGCCAGTGCGTCGCCGTGGCGCGACTCCAACCAGAATTTGACGACGAGCGTCACCAGCGCCAGCCCGGCGAGCAACGAGGCGACCGCAAACGCGGCAGTGGCGTTGAAGTCGTTGTAGAGGATCTCGATGTGCAGCGGCAGGGTGTTGGTGAGGCCGCGGATGTGGCCGGACACCACCGACACCGCGCCGAACTCGCCCATCGCGCGCGCGCCGCACAGCAGCACACCGTACAGCAGGCCCCACTTGATATTGGGCAGGGTGACGCGGAAGAACATCGTCCACGCGTTGGCGCCGAGCGATCGCGCGGCGATTTCCTCGTCGCTGCCCTGCTGCTGCATCAGCGGAATCAGCTCGCGCACCACGAAGGGGTAGGTGATGAACAGCGTCGCCAGCACGATCGCCGGGCGCGCGAACAGGATCTTGACGTCGAAGTGTTCGAGCAGGCCGGCAAACCAGCCGTGGTTGGGGCTGAACAGCAGCACCAAGCACAGGCCGGCGACCACCGGCGACACCGCGAACGGCAGATCGATCAGCGCCATCAGCGTGCGTTTGCCGGCAAACTCGAAGCGCGTCACCGCCCATGCCGACAGCACGCCAAACACCGCGTTGAGCGGGATCACGATCGCGGCGGTGAACAGGGTGAGCTTGAGCGCGGCGATCGCGTCGGGCTCGATCAATGCGGCGAACCACACGCCGGCACCTTTCGCGAGCCCGGCACCGATCACCATCGCCAGCGGCAGCACCACCAGCAGCGCCATCGCCAATATCGCGAGCGCGATCAGGCTCCAGCGCAGCCACGCCGGCTCGTGCAGTGGCGACGCCTGCGCGGTGCTGCGGTACAGCGCTGCGACGGCGGCGGAATCAGCCATCGCGACGGCTCCGGCGCTCGTGCGCAAACAATGACGGGATGGTATTGATCGCCAGCAGGCAGACGAATGACGCGACCAGCAGCAGCGCGGCGATCGCGATCGCGCCGTTGTAGTCGTACTCCTCCAGGCGGATGGTGATCAGCAGCGGCGCGATCTCGGTCTGGTAGGGCTTGTTGCCGGCGATGAAGATCACCGAGCCGTATTCGCCCAAGCCGCGCGCGAACGCCAGCGAAAATCCGGTCAACAGCGCCGGCAACAGCTCCGGCAGCACCACGCGGCGCAGCGCCGTCAATCTAGAAGCGCCAAGCGACGCGGCGGCGGCTTCCTGGTCGCTGCCGAGCGCTTCGAGCACCGGCTGCACGCTGCGTACCGCAAACGGCAGGCCGATGAACACCAGCGCGATCACGATGCCGGCCGGCGCGTACGCGATCTTGATGCCATGCGGTTCGAGCCACTGGCCGATCCAGCCGTTAGGTGAATAGATCGCGGTCAGTGCGATACCGGCAACGGCAGTGGGCAGGGCGAAGGGTAGGTCGACGATCGCATCGAGCAGCCGCCGTCCCGGAAAGCGGTAGCGCACCAGCACCCAGGCCACCAGTGCGCCGGCCAGCGAGGCGATCAGCGCGGCGACAAACGCGGTACCGAAGCTTAGCGTCAGCGCCGCCTGCACGCGCTCGTCGCGGATCGCGCGCAACCAGCCGGCGCTGCCGATGCCGGCGGCGTTGATCGCGAGCGCCGCCAGCGGCAGCAGCACCACCAAGCTCAGCCACGTCAGGCCGAGGCCGAGGCTGATGCCGAAACCTGGCAGCGGTTTGCGCCAGCGCGCGCGTGCTGGCGGAAGGGGGAGTGGGAGTGTGGAGCTCATGCTTGTGTGGTGGGCGCAGCGGAAGGGAGGAACGAGTGAAAAGGAGTGAGTGAAGAGCAACGCGGCGGTCTCGCAGTTTAACCGCCGCTCTTGCGATGACTCGTCACTCTCGCGCTGTCACTCGTTTCTCACTCCTCGTTCCTCGTTCACTGCGGCTTATAGATGCGATCGAAGAATCCGCCATCGGTGAAGTGCGCCTTTTGTGCCTTGGTCCAGCCGCCGAATGCGGAGTCGATCGTCACCTGTTTGATATTCGGGAACCGCGCCATCGCCGCCGCCGAGACTTTGTCGGGTTCCGAGGGGCGGTAGCCGTTGCTCGCGGCGATCGTCTGGCCTTCGGGCGAGTACAGCCATTCCAGATAGGCCTGTGCCTGCTTGCGCGTGCCGTGGCGTTCGACGTTCTTGTCGATCACCGCCACCGGCGGTTCGGCCTTGATGCTCAGGCTCGGGATCACTAGCTCGTACTTGTCGCGCGTGTCGGGGTCGGCGAGGGTCAGCAGCGCCTCGTTCTCCCACGCGATCAGCACGTCGCCGATGCCGCGCTCGACAAATGTGGTGGTCGAGCCGCGCGCGCCGGTGTCGAGCACCGGCACGTTCTTGAACAGGCTGCCCATGTAGGCCAGCACCTTGTCGCCGTCGCGGTACTGCGTCGAGGCCCACGTCCATGCGGCGAGATAGTTCCAGCGCGCGCCGCCGGAGGTCTTGGGGTTGGGCGTGATCACGCCGACGCCGGGCTTGACCAGGTCGGCCCAGTCCTTGATGGCCTTGGGATTGCCCTTGCGCACCAGAAACACGATGGTCGAGGTGTAGGGTGCGCTGTTGTGCGGCAGCCGCGACTGCCAGTTGGCGGGCAGCAGCTTGCCGTTTTCGGCGATCGCGTCGATGTCGGCGGCAAGCGCGAGGGTGACGACGTCGGCTTCGAGGCCGTCGATCACCGCGCGCGCCTGCTTGCCGGAACCGCCGTGCGACGCACGGATGGTCAGCGTCTCGCCGGTGGTCTGCTTCCAGTGCGCGGCGAAGGCCGTGTCGTATTCGGCATACAGTTCGCGCGTCGGGTCGTAGGACACGTTGAGCAACTCCTTGCTCTGCGCGCCGGCGGCAGCGGCGGCGAGCGCGAGGGCGACGATCAGGGGGCGGAGGGTCGGGGTCATCGGTCGTATCCTCGATCCGGAGCGGAAACCACGATGCCTGCGCTGCACAGGGCGATCACGTCGCGGTGCGGCAGGGCGGGGGCATGGAGCATCAAGGCGGTCCTGTCGTGAGTTCAGAATGAAAACTGCGCGCGGGTGAATAGGGCTTTTTCGTCTTCGCGGTCGCCGCCGCTGATGCCGTCTTCAAAACGTGTCTGCGTGTAGTTGGCGACCAGCTTGAAATTGGCGGTGAGGTACCAGTTGAGGCCGACGCCCCACGACCGCGCGCTCGACGCCACCGCGTTCGGATCGGCGAACAGCGGAAACGCCGCATCGTCGATGTCGAGTGTGCCGTAGCGCGCGGCAACCTCGAATGCGCCCCAGCCTGCCGCGCCCGGCGTAAAAGGATGGTTAGGCGCGATCACGCCGCGGTAGCTGGCATCCTCGCCGGTCAGCACCACGCTGCCGACCACCTGCCAGGCGCGGTTGTCGAGCGCGGCGCGCGCGCCGCTGGCCGGGTTGAGCACCTCCTGCTCGGAACTGACGTATTCGGCGAGCAGGCCGAGCGTGTTGCGGTAGTACCAGGCCTGCGGCGACCAGCGCGTTTGCGCGCCGTCGGCGGCGATCGCGGTGCGATAGTTGAAGAACTGCACTTGGCCGGGAGTGCGGTAACGCGGCAGATAGTTGTTGCCGACGCCATGCTTGTCGCCCTGCGTGCCGGCGATGCCGAAACCCAGGCCTGCGAGCGCGCCGCCGGAATTTTTCCACGGCTCGACAAACACCCGCGCGGCGACCTCGAGATCGTCGTCGGGATTGCTGGTGACCGCGTCGCGGCCGTCGACCGTGCCGTTGTAGATACCGATCGCGTAGTTGAGCGTGGAACCGGCGAACTCGCCCTGCAGCTGCACGCCGATCTCGCGATTGGGCACCAGTTCGGTCGGCAATCCCAGCTCCTGCAGCGCGTTGCTTGACGCCGATTGCAGGCGTTCGAGGCCGACCGGAGCGGTGAACTTGCCCAGGCGCAGGGTCGCGCGCGGATCGAACTTGAGGTCGATGTAGGCATCGAGCAGCGTCGCGCTGTCGCCGGCGAATTCGGGGGTCAGTCGGAAGCCGAGCCACGTGCCCAAGGTGCCTTCGAGCGTCGGGCGCACGCGACGCAGCAGAAAACCGTCGTTCTGGGGCACGGCATCGTCGCCAGTGAAAAACCGGCCATCGAGCTGCACCAGCGTGCGCAGCTTGACCTCGGCGTCGCCGGCCGGCGATTTCACCGACAGGCCCTGCTGTGGGCTGGCGGTGACCGTCGGTGTCGACGCGGCCTTCGCGGCGGCGGCCGCGTCGGCGAGTTCGAGCCGACGTTCGAGGATGCGCAGGCGCTGGTCGAGCGCACGGTTGGCATCGGCAGCAGGCGTGGTCGGCGCGGACGCAGCGTCGCCGGTGCCGTAGCGCTGTTCGAGCGCTTGCAGGCGGCGTGCGAGCTCTTCGACGGTGGGAGGCGCGGCGGTGGTTTGCGCGGCAGCGCAGTGGCTGGCCAGCGCGGCGCTGACCCCGAGTGCGAGCGCTAGACTCGACGCAGGCCGCGCGGCGCGCGGCAGATACGGTGGCGGGCCGGGCAGTGGCTGTGGAAGCGGCGACGGATCAGTGATCATTGCAGGTTCCTCGTGTTGCAGCTCGTGGGCAGCCCCGGCGGTCCGGTCGGCACGTGGATGAGATCACAATGGTGGCCGCTGACGGTTCGACCTCGCCTGGGAAGGATCCGAACGACGATTGCCTTGCCCGTCATCTCCGCTTTCGCGGCAATGGCGGGCAGGCGCGATGCCGTTCGGCGCGCTCGCGGCCACGGCGACATCGATCGCGTGCGTTGCCACGGCGACGCGGAAGAATCGCGGCGCGATCAGTCGTCACTCGCGGCATCGGAGCGCAGCTTCGAAGATGGCGGCTAAGGTATTGCGCGCCTGCGCTCAGGCGGTGCGCGCATCGGCGTCGAGCGTCGCCAGCCAGTCGTCGTCAGAACCTTCGGCGATGCCGTCCATCAGGAACGTCGACAGATAGCGTTCGCCGGTGTCGGGCAGCATGGCGAGGATCACTGCGCCGTCGTCGGCACTCTCGGCCACCTTCAGCGCGGCGGCCAGTGTCGCGCCGGCGGAAATGCCGACGAAGATGCCTTCCTCGGTGGCGAGCCGTCGTGAGGTGTCGCGTGCGGTGACGTCGTCGATCGGCAGGTTGTCGTCGGCGATCGTGCGGTCGAGCACGGCCGGGATGAAGTCCGGCGTCCAGCCCTGGATCTTGTGCGGCGCCCAGTCCTTGCCGGCGAGCAGCGACGCGCCGGCGGGTTCGGTGGTGACGATGCGCACCTCGGGCCGTGCGACCTTGAGCACTTGGCCGACGCCGGTCAGGGTGCCGCCGGTGCCCCAGCCGCTGACAAAATAATCGAGCCGCTTGCCGGCGAAATCGCGCAAGATTTCCGCCGCGGTGGTGCTGCGGTGGTAGGCGGGGTTGGCGGGATTCTCGAACTGCCGCGCGAGAAACCAGCCGTGCTGCTGCGCGAGCGCCGCCGCGCGCCGCACCATGCCGCTGCCGCGCTCGGCGGCCGGGGTTAGGATCACCTTGGCACCGTAGGCGCGCATCAGTTTGCGGCGTTCGATCGAGAAGGTCTCGGTCATCACCGCAACAAACGGGTAGCCGCGCGCGGCGGCGACCATCGCCAGCGCGATGCCGGTGTTGCCGGAGGTCGCCTCGACGATCGTCTGTCCGGGCTTGAGCGCACCGCTGCGCTCGGCATCGAGCACGATCGCCAGCGCCAGCCGGTCCTTGACCGAGCCGCCGGGATTGAAGGCTTCGACCTTGACGTACAGCGTGGCATGCGCCGGCGGCAGCCGATGCAGCTTGACGATGGGCGTGTTGCCGATGGTGTCGAGGATGCTGTCGTGGAGGGGCATGGGAGTGGTGGGGGAGGAGGGAGGAGGGAGGTTGGTTGTATTGGCCGCTTTTGCTTGCTGCTTTTGCTCGTCATCCCGGCGCAAGCCGGGACTCATGGGTCAGCGGCAGCGCAGCATTCGTCGCCCGGCACCGTGCACGCCATGTTTCGCATGCGGCGTCGAACTGGGTCCCGGCCGTGCGCCGGAATGACGGTCTCAAGGAGTGCGGGGCAGGGCAACGGCTCATGCTGCTTCGTCCAGCGCGGTGAAGTGCGCTGCGCCGATGCCGGGAGCCTCGATTTTCGCTGTCGCGGCGATCGCATCGCTGCTGGCGACGCTACCGGCGTTCGCAGCGGTAGTCGCAACCGCCAACGCCCCCAGTGGTGCAGCGCCAAACCAGTGCAGGGTGTCGGCCAGCGCGGCGACTTCGCCGACGATCAGCAGCGCCGGCGACTGCACGCGGTGCGTGCGCGCCCGCTGCGCTAGCTCGGACAGCGGGCCGGTGACCACGCGCTGCTCGGCGCGCGAGCCGTTTTCGATCAGCGCGAACGGCGTCGACGCGGCGCGGCCGTGCGCGATCAGTCGCGACTGCACGACATCGAGCATCGCCACGCCCATGTACACCGCGAGCGTCTGTCGCTCCTGCGCGAGTGCGGGCCAGTCGAGGGTGTCCAGCGAGGTCTTGCAATGCACGGTGACCAGGCGCAGCGACTGGGCGTGGTCGCGATGGGTCAGCGGCACGCCGGCATACGCCGCGCAGGCGATGGCGGCGGTGATGCCGGGCACCACTTCATACCCGATGCCGTGGGCGCGCAGCGCTTCGAGCTCTTCGCCGCCGCGTCCGAACACGAACGGATCGCCGCCCTTGAGACGTACCACGCGCCGCCCGGCTTTTGCATGCTGGATCAGCAGCGCGTTGATCTGCGCCTGGCTCGCATGGCCACGCTCGCCAGCTGCCGTGCCCGCTTGCTTGCCGACCTCAATGCGTTCGGCGTCGCGGCGCGCGAGCTGCAGCACGGCGTCGCTGGCGAGGCGGTCGTGCAGGATCACGTCGGCCTCATTGAGCACGCGCAGCGCACGCAGGGTCAGCAGGCCGGGGTCGCCGGGTCCGGCACCGACGAGTGCGACGGACCCGGCGATCCTCACCCCAGCCCCCCTCCCTTCGACGGGAGAGGGACCAACGCCTGGATCTTCAAGTGATGTGTCGTCCTGCGCCAACAGCGCAGCGAACGCGCGCTCGGCGGCGATCTGCCGGCGGCTGCGCAGCAGCGCCTGCAGCGAACCGGACAACAATCGCGCGAAGCCGCGACGGCGCTGCCTGAGGTCCGGCCAGCGCGCGACGATCCGCGCGCGATGGCGGGCTAGCATCGTTGCCAGCGCAGCGTACGACTCGTCGTAGCGGGTTTCGAGCTCCTCGCGGATCAGCCGCGCGAGCATCGGCGCGCCGCCGCCGCTGCTGATCGCGATCTGCAGCGGCCCGCGTTCGACGCGCGCTGGCACCTGAAATCTGGACAGTGCGACGCTGTCGACCACATTGACCCAGATGTGCCGCGCATCGGCGGCGGCGGCGACAGCGCGATTGACGGCATCGTCGTGGGTCGCGGCGATCGCCAGCCAAGCGTCGTCAAGCCATGCGGGTTCAAAGTGGCCGGCGCGATGTTCGATGCGCCCGGTGTCGGCCCAGCTGGCGATTACCGCATCCAGCGCCGGAGCTCCGACCACCACGCGCGCATCGGCGTCGAGCAGCGCAGCGATCTTGCGCTGCGCAACCGCGCCGCCGCCGACCACCAGGACGGTGCGGCCGCGCAGATCCATAAACAGCGGATACAGACGTGGCGGCGCATCGGGCTGGATGCTGTCGTTGCCACTTGCCACAGCCGCACGC
>JBOHYD010000051.1:0-11484 GCA_050737635.1 Luteimonas sp.
GCCGCATACGGACTGCATCCGATGTTCCTCGATGCTCACCGGCCGGCGCACCTGGACGCCCTGCGCGTGTGGATCGAGCGCGAGCGGCCGGTGGCGGTGGGTGAATGCGGGCTCGACTACTTCGTCGATGGCCTCGATCGCAGCGCGCAGCAGATGTACTTCGACGGCCAACTGCGGCTCGCCCGCGAGTTCGACCTGCCGGTGATCGTGCATGCGCGGCGCGCGGTCGACGCGGTGATTGCGTCGATCCGCCGCATCGGCGGTGCGGCGGGATCGGGATCGAGTCCGGTTTTGCGCGGCGTGATCCACAGCTGGTCGGGTAGCGAGGTGCAGGCGCGGCAGTTGTGGGATCTCGGCTTCCTGCTCGGCTTCGGCGGCCCGGTCACCTACGCGCGCGCCAACCGCCTGCGCAGGTTGGTGACGGCGATGCCGATCGAGCACCTGTTGCTCGAGACCGACGCGCCCGACCAGCCCGACGCCGCCATCTCGGGACAACGCAACGAACCCGCGCGCCTGATCGCGGTGTGTGCAGCGGTCGCCGAACTGCGCGGCATCGATGTCGACACCCTGGCAAATGCCACCACGGCGAATGCGCAGCGGTTGTTTGGCCTGCCGGACACGGCCGCGGCGCGCGTCTGACCGGTGTTTGCCAAGACATGCAGCGATCCGGCGAATGCACCCGGCCACGCTGCACCGGACAGCCTCTGTGGCAGCGGCGGAAACCGCGATCGGGGGCTTTGCCGGGAACGCGATCGCGGCCGCCGCCGCTCCTACACGGGTTCTGGTATGGCTGCGGACGACGTCAGGCGGCGTCCTTGCGCATCAGCAGCACCTCCAGCGCCTTGCCCACCGCGACGAATGCGAACGCACCGGTGATGTGCGTCGCCGCACCGAGGCCGGCACCGCAGTCCAGCTTCAACGTCGTCTCGGCATCCAGCTTCGGGCGCAGACCGGACACGCTGCCGTCGGCCTGCGGATAGCGGACGTTTTCCAGCGAATAGATCGCCGGTACGCTGAAGTAGCGCTTCGCGCCGGTCGGGAAATTGAACTCGCCCCTGAGCTTGCGGCGGATCAGCGCCAGCATCGCGTCGTGCTCGGTCTTCGACAGGTCGCGCACCCGCACCAAGGTCGGATCGATGCGGCCGCCGGCGGAGCCGACGGTGATGATCGGCTGCTTGCGACGCCGGCACCAGGCGATTGCCTCAACCTTGCTGCGAAAGCTGTCGCAGGCGTCGAGCACCAGATCGAAGCGCTCGCCGAGTAGCGTTTCCATGTTGATCGGCGTCAGGAAACTCGCCACCGCGCGCGCGTCGATTTGCGGATTGATCGCACGGCAGCGCTCGGCCATCGCCTCGGCCTTGTTGCGCCCGTACTGGCCTTCGATCGCCGGCAGCTGGCGATTGGTGTTGGACACGCACAGATCGTCGGCATCGATCAGCGTCAGCCGGCCGATGCCGCTGCGCGCAAACGCTTCGGCCGCCCACGAACCGACGCCGCCAAGCCCGATCACGGCGACATGGCACTGCGCAAAACGGACCAGCGCACCGCGTCCATACAACCGGTCGATGCCGGCAAATCGTTCTTGCCACTGCGTGTTCATGGGTTTTTCTGATGCACCTAAGGCTTGTCCGCGATGAGAGCGGTGAGCGCGGCGGCCGGTACTGGCGGTGTCGCGCGCGCGCGCGCGACCAGCCGCGCCGTGCCGCTGCGCACATCATCGAGCATCGCGTAGATCGTCGGCAGAAACAGCAAGCTCACCACCGTCGAAAACGCCAGGCCGCCGGCGATCGCGCGCGCCATCGGGTAGTAGGCCGGGGTGTTGTTGCCGCCGCTGCCGGTGGCCATCGCGATCGGCACCATCGCCAGGATCGCGGTGCCCATCGTCATCAAGATCGGCCGCAGCCGTTCGCGACTGCCTTCGACCAGCGCATCGGTGCGGCTCAAGCCGCGCCGGCGCAGGTTGTTGATGTGCTCGATCATCACGATGCCGTTGTTCACCACCACCCCCATCAGCACCAGGATGCCGATAAAGGCCATGACGTTGAACTCGGTGTTGGTGAGCCAGAACAGCCAGAACACTCCGAGCACCGAAAACACCACGCCGCTCATGATCGCCGCCGGAAACAGCAGCGATTCGAACACCGCCGCCATCACGATGTAGATCATCACCAGCGCGATCGCCAGGTTGAACATCATCTGCATGGTCGCGTCGTCCTCGTCCCGGAACGCGCCGCCGTCGAACGAATACGAATACCCGGCCGGGAACGCCACCGTCTTCAGCGTCGCCTCCATCGCCTTGCGCGCGTCGGGCACGGTGGTCGAGCCTTGGAGGTTGGCCTTCAGCGTCAGCGTGGTCTGGCGGTTGGTGCGCTGTACTTGCGTGGCCGCCGGGCGCACCGCGACCTCGACCATGCTCAGCAGCGGCACGCTGCGGCCGTCGGGCGAGCGCACGGTGAAGGTGGCGATGTCGCCCATGCCGTAGTTCTCGGCACCGGCAAAGCGCACCCACACCGGCACCTCGGTGTCGCCGCGACGGAAGTCGCGCAGTTGCGCGCCACGCAGCGCCAGGCCGACGAAGCGCGACACCTCCTGCGCACTGAAGCCGAACGCCGCCGCGCGCTCGCGATCCACGCGCACGCTGAGCTCGCTGTTCTGGTCGCCGGCGTCGACGCGCACGTCGCGCAGTTCGGTGCGCTTGGCGAGGATCGGCACGATGTCGCGGCCAAGTTCGGCCAGCGTCTTCGACGAGTCGCCGACCAGTTGCACCTGCAGCTCCTTGCCGGGCTGTCCGCCGCCGCCGGGGCCGCCACCGCCGTTGCCGACGCCGACAGTGGCGCGCGCGGATTTCGGCAGCGCCTTGCCGATCGCCTCGACCAGCGGCTTGACCACGTCGGGGTCCGAGGTATCGAAGGTGACGCGGGTGCCGGCGTCGCCCTGCTCGCCAAACCACGAGTAGATCTGGACGATGCGGTACTTGTCGCGATTGGCGTCGAGGAACGTCTCCACGCGCAATACCTCGTCGGACATCTGCGGCACTGTGTACGAGCCCTTCCACTGGTAGAAGAGATTGGTCTCGTCGCCATCGCCGCCGCCGAACATGTTGAACTTGGTGTGCATCGCCGGCACCGCGACGCTGACCGCGACGATCATCACGATGCCGGCCACGCTCCAGCCGCGATGTTCGAGCGTCCAGCGCAGCAGCCGCGCGTAGCGGGCCTGCATCCGCGGGATCAGGCCGTCGGCGCGCACCGCCGCCGGCGTCTTCAACCGCGCCGACAGCATCGGGATCAGGCTGACCGCGACCAGCCACGACGCCAGCAGCGACACCGAGATGGTGATCGCGATCTGCGACAGGTAGATGCTGAGGAAATTGCGCTCGCCAAACAGATTGGGCACGAACACGATGCAATGGCACAGCGTACCGGCGGTGAGCGCGATCGCGACATGGCGGGTGCCGAGGATCGACGCCAGCCGCGGCTGGCCGGGTATCCGTTCGCGCTCCTGGTAAATGCTCTCGACCACCACCACGGCGTTGTCGACCAGCATGCCCACCGCCAGCAGCAGACCCATCATCGACAAGATGTTGAGGGTGACGCCAGTGAAGTACATGAAGCCCAGCGTCATCACGAAACAGATCGGGATCGCGGTGGTGACCATCAGCGTCGACGGCCAATGGCGCAGGAAGAAGAACAGCACCGCGATCGACAGCACCAGGCCGATGCCGCCGGCCTCGGCGAGCTCGACCAGCGAGCTGGTGACGTCCTCGCCGAGGTTCTGGATGATCTTGACCTGGACGTCGTCGAGCGTCGGCTGCTTGCGGATGGTTTCGACCTCGGCAAGCACGCGCCGCGACACCTCGACGAGGTTGGCGTTGCGCTCTTTGTAGACGTCCAGGCCGACCGCCGGACGGCCATCGAGACGGCGGCCGTAGTCGATGCGCGCGGGCTTGAAGCGGACCTCGGCGATGTCGCCCAGGCGCAGGCCACGGGCGTCGATCACCAGATCGCGCAGCTGCTGCAGATCGGTGATCTCACCGATCGGCTGCACGCGCAGGCGCTGGCCGGCGTCGTCGATCTCGCCGGCGGACACCGAAAAATTCACCGACTGCAGCCGCGTGGTCAACTCGTTGAGGCCGAGGTTGTGCGCGACCAGCCGATCCGGCGCGATCGCGATCTCGACCTCGTTGGGCGACGCGCCCGAGACCTCGATCCTGGCGACGCCGGGCACACGCTCGAGCCGGCGCTTGAACTCGCGGTCGATCAGATCGTATTCGCCGCTGAGGTTGACGCCGCTGGCACCGGCAAGGCGCACCTGCAGCACCGGCTGATCGGTGGTCGAATACTTGAACACGAAGAACCGGCGCAGGTCGTCGGGCAGTTCGTCGCGGATCGCATCGAGGCGTTCGCGCGCCTCCGATGCCGCGATCGCCGCATCGCGGCTCCAGTCGCCAAACTGGATGAAGATCTCGGCCGCGTCGGCACGCGCAGTGGCCTCCATGCGCTGGATGCCGGTCATCGTCGACAGCGCTTCCTCGGCGGGCCGCAGCACGCTGCGCTCGTTCTCTTCGGGCGTGGAACCGGCGTAGGGCAGCTGTACGAAGATGAAAGGCGGCGAGACCTCGGGAAAGGCTTCCAGCGGCAGCCGCACCGCCGCGATCAGACCGACGACCAGCATCGACACAAAGAACATGATCGTGGTGACCGGACGCTTGATGCTGAGCTCGGCGATGCTCATGGCCGGGCACCTCGGCACGCGTCTGCCTTCTCCCTTCGGGAGAAGGAAAGCACTGCGACGCTCACGCCGGCTCTCCATCGGCCGCGATCGCGTCGTGGTCATCACGGCTCTGCGCGCGCACACGTTTGGCACGTGCCACGTACCACTCGTCCGCGCGGCGATCGAGCAGGTCGTAGACCACCGGGATCACCACCAGGGTCAGCAGCGTCGACACCAGCAGGCCGCCGATCACCGTAATCGCCATCGGCGAGCGCACTTCCGCACCTTCGCCGAACGCCAGCGCCAACGGCAGGAAGCCGAACAGCGTGCACAGCGTGGTCATCGCGATCGGCCGCAGCCGCGAGCGTGCGCCTTCGACCAGCGCGCTGCGTTTGGCAACGCCGTCGGCGCGCAGCTGGTTGACCTTGTCGATCAGGATGATGGCGTTCTTGACCACCAGCCCAACCAGCAGGATCAGGCCGATGAACACCACCACCGACACCGGCGAGCGCGTCAGCAGCAATGCGGCCACCGCGCCGACCAGCGCCAGCGGGATGGTGAACAGGATCACGAACGGATGCAGCAGCGATTCGAACTGCGAGGCCATCACGATGTAGACGAGGAAGATCGCGAGGCCGAACGCCATCAGCAGCGAGCGGATCGAATCGCTGAGCTCCTCGCCTTGGCCACCGATGTGCATGCCGACGCCGGCACCCAGGCCATCGCCCGACGCGTTGGCCTCGCGCACCATCTGCTCGACCTCGCGCACCGCGCCGCCGAGGTCGATGTCGCGCAGATTGGCCGACACGATCGCCACGCGCACCTGGTCGGCGCGGTGGATTTCGCTCGGCCCGGTGGTTTCGACCACGTCGGCGACCGCGTCGAGGGTCACCGGACGCGCACTGCCGGGATTGACGATCAGCCGCTTGATGTCCTCGACCGACGCGCGGTCGCTGCTCTGCGCGCGCACCAGCACGTCGATCTTGCGGTCGCGGAAGCTGTAGCGCGTGGCGACGTTGCCGCGCACCTTGCCGACGATGTTGTCGGCGATCTGGCGCGTGGTCAGGCCGAGCGCGCCGGCGCGCTGCTGGTCGAAGCGGATCTGGATTTCCGGAAACCCCTGCTCCACCGTCGAGGTGACGTCGGCGTAATGCGCATTGCCGCGCAGCAAGGTCGCCATGCGCCGGCCGGCGTTCTCGATGGTGCTGAGGTCTTGGCCGCTCAACTCGATTTCCAGCGGCGTCGAGAAGCTGAAAAGCTCCGGCCGGCTGAAGTCGACTTGCGCGGCCGGATGCCGGCGCATGGTCGCGCGCAGGCGTTCGGTCTCGGCAGCCTCGACGTCGGTGCTGCCGCCGTCGCTCATGACAACCGTGAGTTTTCCAATATTTTCGCCGCTTTCGGTCGGGCTGGCGTCGAGCCGCGTGCCGCTGCCGCTGACCCCATACAGGGTGCGGATGCCGTCGTCGGCACCGTGCGCGGCCTGCAGCTCGCGCACCAGCCGGTCGGTATCGCGCAGCGGCGTGCCCGGCGGCAGCTCAACCGTCATCTCGAAGCGATCCTGCGCGAGTTGCGGGATCAGGTCGGCACCGAGCAGCGGAATCGCGGCGAGCGTCAGCGCGAACACCGCCGTCGCCAGTCCGACCACCCACCACGGCCGCCGCAGCGCCGCCGGCAGCAGCGCCAGATAGCCGCGTTCGGCGCGCTCGTAGGGGGCCATCGTCAGATCGCTCAGCCGTCGCATCAGCGGACCGACGACCGCCGCCACGCCGCGCCACGCACGCACGACCGCCCAGGCACTGCCGAAAAACACGCCGCGCCCGGCGATGCCGACGCCACGACCGGTCGCAGCCAGCGGCTTCTGCCATCGGCCGTCCGGTCGCCACTGCGGATGCGGCGCTTCCTCCGCAAACGCCATCGCCGGCCGGCCTTTCAAGGCGCTGAGCATCGGGATCAGCGTCATCGCGACCAGCAGCGAGATGGCGATCGCGATCGCCACCGTCAGCGCCTGATCGCGGAACAATTGCCCGGCGATGCCCTGCACGAACACCAGCGGCAAAAACACCGCGATCGTGGTCAAGGTGGACGCGACCACCGCCATGCTGACCTCACGGGTGCCGGTCACCGCCGCCTGCAGGATGCTCAGGCCGCGCGCGCGCGCCCTGGCGATGCTTTCGAGCACCACGATCGAGTCGTCGACCACCAGTCCGGTCGCCAGCGCGAGGCCGCCGAGCGACATCACGTTGAGGCTCAGGCCCAGCTGATCCATGAAGAAGAACGTGGTGACGATCGACACCGGCAGCGACAGCGCGACGACGAAGGTGCTCCAGCCGTCGCGCAGAAACAAAAAGATGATCAGCACCGCGAGCACGCCGCCGATCACCGCATCGAGCTTGACGTCGCCGATCGCGTGGCGGATGAAGGCCGACTGGTCGTCGATGGCGGTCAACTGCACGTCGGGCGGGATCTGCGTGCGGATCTGCACCAGACGCTGCTCGATCGCGTCGGCGGTGGCGACCGTATTGGCGTCGCCTTCCTTGTAGATCGCCAATTCGACGGCTTCCTGACCGCCGAGGCGGATGATCGCCTCGCGCTCCTTGTAACCTTGGCGCACCGTGGCGACATCGCGCAGCCGCACCGGCATGCCGGCGGCGATCGCGGTGGCGCCCGACGACGACGCGCTCTGCGCCTGCGCGGCGGCCGCCATCGCCTCGGCATTGCCGGTGGCCGCGGCCACGCGCGCGACTTCTTCCAGCGAGCTCTGCGCGCTACCGCCGCCGGCCGACTGCGTGGTGACCAGCATGTCGCCGATCTCCTCGACGCTGGCGAACTGGTTGACCGTGCGCACCAGAAACCGCTGCGAACCCTGTTCGAGGCGGCCGCCGGAGACATTGATGTTTTCTTGCTGCAGGCGCTGCACGACGGTCTCGATCGGCAGATGCAGCTGGGCGAGCTTGCGCTGGTCGATGTCGACCTGGATTTCGTCCTCGAGACCGCCGCCGACCTTGACCGCGGCGACGCCGTCGATCGGTTCGAGCTTCTTTTTCAGATCGTCGTTGGCGTAGCGGCGCAGCTCGGTAAGCCGGCGGATCGCCTCGCTGTCGCCTGCGGTGTTGCCCCCCGCCTTGGTCGCCAGCGCCAGGCGCAGGATCGGCTGCGTCGACGGATTGAAGCGCAGCAGCACCGGGTCCTCGGCTTCCAGCGGCAGCTGCAGCACTTCGAGCTTGTCGCGCACTTCCAGACCGGCCTGGGCCATGTCGGTGCCCCATGCGAACTCCAGCACCACGTCGCTCTGCCCGGTGCGCGACACCGACTTGAGCTTGCGCAAGTTCTTGACCACGCCGACGGCCTCTTCGACCGGTTCGCTGATCAGGGTTTCGATCTCCGACGGCGCCGCGCCGGCGTATTCGGTGCGCACGGTCAGTGTCGGGTAGCTCAGATCGGGCAGCAGATTGACCTTCAGCGTGACCAGCGCGATGCCGCCGAACAGCACCATCGTCAGCCAGAACATCGCAACGCTGACCCGGCACCGGGTCGACAGGCCGACGAGTCCGCCGCCGTCGGCCGCATCCGCTGCGCGCGCCGCAGACCGGCCCGGGCGATCGCGCGCGTCGCTCACTGCTTGGCGCCCGATGCGGCGGCGCTGGCCGCGCGCGCGCTCTTGGTCGCGGCGGGCCGACCGATCACCTGCACGACGCTGCCGTCGCGCAGCGCGACCTTGCCGGCGGTGATCACGGCATCGCCAAGGCTCAGGCCGGACAGCACCTCGGTCCATTCGCCATCGCTGTAGCCGGCCTTGATCGCCACGCGCACGGCCTTGGTGCCGCGTACCGCATACACCGCCGGCTCGCCCTGATCGTCGAGCAGCGCGATGCGCGGGATCACCAGCGCGTCTGCGCGCTGGTCGTAGTCGATGCGGATGCGGCCGAACATGCCTGGTTGAAGTTGGCCTGGTTGAAGCTGGCCTGGTTGAAGCTGGCCTGGTTGAAGCTGGCCGGCCTGCAGTTGGCCGGCGGTCACGGCCGCCGCCGTCGGCAGCGCGACACCGCGATCGCGGCCGTCGAACGCGCAGACCACCCGAAACGTGCCGCTACCGGCATCGATCACCGGCGACACGCGATCCACGCGCCCCTTGAACGTGCGGCCCGGCAGCGCATCCGCCTGCAGCAGCACTGGCAGGCCGGCTTGCAGCGTTGCGAGCTCGCGCTCGGGCACGTTGAGGATCGCTTCGAGCTGCGAGTCGTCGACGATGCGGAAGATCGGCGTGTTGATCTGCACAAAGTTGCCGGTCTTGATCGACCGGGTCGCGATCACCCCGGAGATCGGCGCGACCACGTTCGAGTACGAAAGTTCGAGATTGGCGAGGTTGTTGACCGCGCGTGCGTTCTCGAGGTCGTACTTGAGCTGGTCGAGATCGTTGGCGCTGATCAGCTGCTGTGCGATCAAGGCCTGCGAGCGCGTGTAGCTCGCCTCCAGCTTGCGGACCTGCGCGGCGCTCTGCGCGGCCTGCAGGCGGGCGCGGTCCGGATCCAGGCGCACCAGCACCTGGCCGGCGCTGACCTGTTGGCCTTCCTCAGCCAGCACCGCGAGCGCCACACCCGAGGTCTTGGCGACCACCTGCGACTCCGCCAGCGGCTCCAGCGGCGCGGTGCCGGTGTAGCTGGCGGCGATCGGCCGGCGCGCGACCCGCACGACCTCGACCGGCACCGCGTCGGCGGCCTTGTCGGTCTCGGGCGTCTTGGCCTCGGCATTGCCCTCGCCGGCGCTGCCGCAGCCGGCCAGTAAAGCGAACGAGACGGCCAGCAAGGCCGCGAGCGGCCTGCGTCGCCAAGCCCAAAACCTGTGAGTCGATGCCATGTGTGCGAAGCCCCCTGCGGTGTGGTAGCAAGGTATATCGCCGGTTCGTAACCTCGCATCGGCCAGAGGTCACAATGACTTGCTGCAGATCGCCGCGAGACCGCATTGCGTCGTGTCGCGAGCGCGCAAGTCCGCGCGGTGAGCGATGGCAATGCGATCGCCGCGCGCCGGTCGCGCCACAGCAAACCGCAAGCGCCGTCTTGGGCCGTCCCGCGCGCGCAGGCTATACTGCCGCGTTGCCGCATCGCCCCTGTGCCGATGCGTGTCTGCCACACCCAGTCAGCTTCATCCAGCCATCAGGATTGCGGATACCCGACATGACGCGACCGTTGCCGATCGCCGCCAGCCTTGCCCTCGCCGCTCTGTCACTCGCGGTCTATGCCCAGACCCCGCCGGCGACCGCACCTGTCGCTCAGCCTGCCCCGGTCGAGACCGCCACCGCGATGCCCGCGCCCGCCGATGCCGGCGCACCAGCGGCGGCGACGGCTCCGACCACCGTGGCATCGGCACCTGCCGCCGCAGCCGTGCCGACCGGTTCCGCCGCACGCGGCAAGCAGCTCGCCTACACCTGTCAGGGCTGCCACGGCATCACCGGCTACAAGAACGCCTATCCCAACTATCACGTGCCGCGCATCGGCGGACAGACGCCGGAGTACCTGTCCAGCGCGCTGCACGGCTACCGCAAGGGCGCGCGCAAGCACCCGACGATGCAGGCCCAGGCCGAGAGCTTCTCGGAGCAGGACATCGCCGATATCGCGACCTACCTCTCGAGCCTGACGCAGTGAGCCGCGCCATGACTATCGGATCCGCCACCGCCCTCGCCGCCGCCCTCGCCGTCGCGCTGCTGCTCGCTGCGTGCTCCGGCAGCGACGCGCCCGCCGAGCATTCCGCTGCCGCCCATGGCGATGGCCACGGCACTTCGTCGGCCGGCCTGCCCGCCGGCCACATCGACGCCGGCGATACCCTCGCCAAGGCCAAGGGCAAGGCCACCGGCCAGACCTGCATCGACTGCCACGGTGCCGATGGCAACCAGCCGATCGACCCGACCTACCCCAAACTCGGCGGCCAATACCGCGACTACATCGCGCACTCGCTGCAGATGTACCGCGACGGCGAACGCGAGAACGTGCTGATGTCGCAGCAGGCCAAAGACCTCACCGACCAGCAGATCGCCGACCTCGCCGCATACTTCAGCTCGCGGCCGACGCAATTGCGCGATCTGCACGGGCTGCAGTGATCGGCTGCAGTCACTCGCTGTGACTTCCGTGGAAACGGGGCTGTCATGGTGCGTGGTTTTTGCGTCTCGCAGTTGCACTTTTATGCAGAGATTCTGAAGCAGAGCTATCGTGCTGCGCGCGAGTTCTGCTTCACAAGCTTTGCTGCTTTGCTTCACAAGCTTCTTTTGCGCTTCAAAAGCCGAAACCAACAATCCGGAAGCCCGCGATCAAGGCGTCCCCTCCGGCTTCGACAGACTCTGCTGATCCTCCTGCAGCTCGCGCTTGAACGGCACGTCCGGCGGCTTGCGTGCGCGGGCCTCCACGTCCTGCAGGTTGGGATCGTCGATGTCGCAGGCGCCGCCCAGCGCGAGCAACACCACCGAGCACTTGATCGTCTTCGACGTGCCGGGGATCGGGATCAGCACCTGCTTGATGCTGCGCCGCACCCACTCCTCGAGCAGGGACTCGTTGGGCACCCAGAACTTGTCGAACGTGGTTGGCGTGTAGTCGGTCGGCGGGCGCTTGAGCCAGGTGCCGTGGCGGTCGATCCTGGCAAAGTCATCGGTGACCGTGCCCGGCGGCAGGCCGCCGCCGACACGGCCGTCGTTGCCGGCCAGTCGCGGGCTGCCGTCGGCGTTGAACAAGCCACCGGGCCTGCCGGCCTGCCCGCCCGGACGATTGCGATCGGCCAGCCCCCAGT
>JBOHYD010000052.1:0-2203 GCA_050737635.1 Luteimonas sp.
GCGCTACGCCGCGCTCACCGCCGATGACCGCGACCTCGCCGCGCTGGACGTGCTGCGCGGCGATGGCGTGAACGCGACAGCAGCGGGGGTCGACAGCGTCGCGGTGTGGCGCGACGGCGGCTTCTGGCTGCTGCCGCCACTGCTGCTGTTGGCGCTGTTGGCGTTCCGCCGCAACGGCGCGTTCGCGATGCTGTTGTTGTGCGCGTGCCTGCCATGGCAACCGGCGCGCGCGGCCGGCGACGGCACGCTGTGGCGACGCCCCGACCAGGCCGACCACCTGCGCATGCAGCAGGCTGCCGAGGCGTATCGCAAGCAGGATTTCACTGCCGCCGAGCAAGCGTGGAAGGCGTTGCCGGGCGCCGATGCCGCCTACAACCGCGGCAATGCGCTGGCCCAAGCCGGCCAATACCGCGATGCGATCGCCGCGTATGACGCCGCGTTGCGCGCGCGCCCGGCGATGGCGGATGCGATCGCCAACCGCAAGGCCGTCGAAGCGGCGATGCAGCGCAAGCCGCCGCCGTCCAAGCAGTCCGGCAACGGTGGCAAGCCGCGCAACGACAACGGCCAACCCGATGACGGGCAAGCGGACCCGCAGCATGGCCAGGCCGCGCGACAGCCCGGCAAACCGGACCCTGGCGACGGCCGCGACACGCCGCCGACCGCCGGCAACACCGCGACCACGACACCGCGCAGCGACGGCACGCCATCGCCGCCGCCCAAGCCGGCCAACGCCCAGGCCCAGCGCTCGGCCGACGCGGCGCAGCGCGAGCGCATGCGGCAGGCCTTGCAAGGTGCCCCGCAACGCATCACCGCCAATGCCGATGGCACACCTCCCACAGACAAGACACCAATCAACCAAACCCTCGCGCAGCGCGAGCGGCGGCAGGCCAGCGACGCTTGGCTGAAGCGCGTGCCTGACGACCCCGGCGGCCTGTTGCGCGCGAAATTCCGGCTCGAGTACGAGCGCCGCCGACAAACCGGAGCACGATGACGATGAACTCGGGGATGCGCAGGCTCGGGATCTGGGGCCGTGGACCGAAGACCGATACAGGGTGCGCCGCTGCACCGTGGTCGTTTTCGCACGCGGCCATCGTGCTGATGCTGCTCGTCCTGGCATCGGCACCGCTCGCCGCGTCCGCGCAGGTGCGCGCGTGGCTCGACCGCGATCGCGTCGCGGTCGGGGAGACCACCACGCTCAACATCGAGACCACCGAGGCGACTGCCGATGCGCCGGACTATTCGGCGCTGCAGCGCGATTTCGATCTCGCCGGCAACACCAGCAGCCGCCAGGTCGAGATCGGCAACGGCAGCGCGCGATCGCGGCTGTTGTTTGCGGTCGCGCTGCAGCCCAAGCGCGACGGCCTGCTGACGATCGCGCCGCTGCAGATCGGCTCGCAGCGCACGCCACCGCTGTCGCTGACCGTCATTGCGGCGGC
This sequence comes from Luteimonas sp., assembly GCA_050737635.1. Classification (GTDB taxonomy): domain Bacteria; phylum Pseudomonadota; class Gammaproteobacteria; order Xanthomonadales; family Xanthomonadaceae; genus Luteimonas. The sequence continues at coordinate 1,437 of JBOHYD010000052.1, forward strand.
GCCGGCGCGCACCGGCGGTCCGGCCTTTATCGAGGCCGAAGCCGACGACGACTCTCCTTATGTGCAGCAGGCGGTCGGCTACACGCTGCGGCTGTATTACCTCGGCTCGATTCTCTCCGGTCAGCTCGACCAGGACGCGCCCGACGGTGCGTCGCTGCAGCGGCTCGACAACGACACGCAGTTCTCGCAACTGCTCGGCGGTAAGCGCTACACAGTGGTGGAGCGCAAGTTTTTGCTGATCCCCGAGCGCAGCGGTGCGCTGACGATTCCCGGCGCGCGCTTCCAGGGGCGCAGCGTCGGCGGATTTTTCGACGACGTGTTCGGCGATGGCCAGCGTGCACTGAGTGCGACCGGCGCGCCGCGATTGCTCACCGTGCGCGCCGCGCCGGCCGATGCGCCGCAGCCGTGGCTGCCGCTGCGCGCGCTGTCGCTGAGATACCTCGCCGCGCCGCAGGCCGCGCGCGTCGGCGATGCGTTCGAGGTGGTGGTCGAAGCCAATGCCGACGGCGCCAACGCCGCGCAGCTGCCGGACTTGCAACTGCCGGCGATCGACGGTGCGCAGGTGTTCGCCGATCCGCCGCGCAGTGACGAACGCCTCGACGGCGCTCGGCCAAGCGTTCGGCTCACGCGCAAGTTTTCGATCGTGCCGGCGCGCGCCGGCGCGCTGCGCATCCCCGGCCCGCGCATCGCATGGTGGGACGTGCGCGCCGCCGCCGCGCGCACCGCATCGGTGCCGGATCTCGACCTGCAGGTCGCGGCGGCGGCAG
>JBOHYD010000053.1:0-9172 GCA_050737635.1 Luteimonas sp.
ACGTGAGCCTGGTGCCCAACGTGTCGCAGGCCTTTGGTGGCATACCGGGGATCGGCACCGTGATCATGCGCGGCCTGTACACCGGATCGCAGCAGACCACCACCACCACGGCCTCCTACCTCGGCGACACACCGATGACCGCCAGCGGCTCGCTGGCGCTTTCCACGCTGACGACGCTCGACCCCGACCTGGTGGATGTGGAGCGCGTCGAGGTGCTCAAGGGCCCGCAGGGCACCCTCTTCGGTGCCAGCAGCCTGGGCGGGCTGATCCGCATCATCCCGCGCGAGCCTGACCTGGAGGGCGGCTTCGGCGGCAGCGTGCGCCTGGGTCTGAGCCAGGTGGACGGCGGCAGCAGCGGCCATGGCGCGCGTGTTTCGCTCAATATGCCGCTGTCCAGCCGTTTCGGCCTACTGGTCAGCGCCGTTGATCGCGAGGACGGCGGCGCCACCAGAAACATCCAGACCGGCCACGACGATCTCGGCTCGGCCAAGGTCCGAGGCGGTAGCCTGACCGCGCTGGCCCAGCTCAGCCCCGACTGGAAGGCCACGCTGCGGCTGCTGACTCAGGATATCGACGCACTCGGTGGACAGACCCAGGACAATGTGCAGGGCACCGGCACGCCGGTCACCGGCGAACGCCAATTTTCGGCCGCCACCGACGCACCATCCAGGGTGCGCTACCGCCTGGCCGAGCTGGCCAGCGAATACACCCTGGCTGCCGGCACCCTGACCGCCTCGCTGAGCCAGGCCCGCAGCAGTGCCTTTATCCAGGCCGATTACACCAACACTCTGGGCACATTGCTGGCCGGCGCCCTAGCGCCGGGTTTTTCCGTGATCGGCGACCTCAGGCCCAGCATAGAGCGCAAAAACACCTTCGAGCTGCGTTTTGCGAGCAAGCGCCTCGGCACCTTCGAAAGCCTGGCCGGCGTGTTCTACACCGACGAAAACAACCGCTATGACACCAGGATCACCACGTTCCTGGCCGACGGCTCGGTGGCACCGCCCCCGTTCGGCAACGTCCTCACCAGCCCTTCGGCCTCGACCTACCGCGAGCATGCGGTTTTCGTCAACGGCACCTATTATTTCAGCGACGATATCGATGTCGGGGCCGGCGTGCGCTACGCCAGGAACACCCAACATGGGGAACTGATGTCCACCGGGCTGCTCGGGCAGCCCGCCCCCCTCCTGCTGGACTTCAGCGACGATTCGACCACCTACCAGCTGACCGGGCGCTGGCGGCTCGGCCGCGAGCTGAGCGTTTTTGCGCGCTACGCCACCGGTTACCGCCCGGGGGGACCGCAGACCAATCCCAATCCGCCGCCGGGAACCCCGACCACGTTCCAAGCCGATACCGTGGCCAACCTCGAATTCGGCATCAAGGGCACGGCGCTCGACCGCCACCTGAGCTACGACGCGAGCGTGTATCGCATCGACTGGAAAGACGTGCAGCTCAACGGCTTGGCCAACGGCCTCGTGCTGCTGGGCAATGCCGGCCGCGCGCAGATCGACGGCTTCGAAGCGCAGGTCCAGTACGCCACCGACGGCGGCGTGACCCTGGGCGCGAATCTCGGCTACAACGATGCGCGGCTGACTGAAATCGGCACCAGTACTGCGGCCTTCCTCGGCGCCCGCGTCGGTGATCGGCTGCCGGGGTCGTCCCGGGTCACCGCCGCGCTGTTCGGCGACTGGCGTTTTGCACTCGGCGGCAATCTGACGGGCTCGCTGGGCACGACCGTGCGCTACCAGGGCGACAAGCCCTCGTCCTATCCCAACAGTCCTCTCAACCCTTCTTACACGATGCCGGCCTATACCACGCTGGACCTGCGCGCCGGCCTCGAATGGGACCGCTACACCCTGCGCCTGGGCGTGGACAACGTCACCGACAAACTCGGCTACACCGGTTACACGACCGCACGCTTCGTGCCGACGCAGACCACGCTCCCTTCCGGCGCGAACCTGACCCGGCCGCGCACGGTGTCGGTCTCGTTCGGCGTCGACTTCTGAAGGCCGTGATCATCAACACACCACTCGACACCACCGCAGCCCCCCACACGCAATACAGCACGCAACGCCGCTGGCTGATGCTGGCGGTGCTGTTTCTGGTGGCGACCTGCAGCTACCTGGACCGGCACATCGTCGCGGTGCTGCTGGAGCCGATCAAAAAGGAGTTCGGTGCCAGCGACACCCAGCTCGGACTGCTGACCGGGTTTGCTTTTGCCGCCTTCTACGCCACCCTGGGCATTCCGGTGGCGCGCTGGGCCGACCGCGGCAACCGGCGTCTGGTAGTCACGCTGTCGCTGGTGGTGTGGAGCGGCTTCACCGCGCTGTGCGGCATCACGGCGAGCTTCTGGCAGCTCGCGCTGGCGCGGGTCGGCGTGGGCGCCGGCGAGGCCGGGGCGATCCCGCCCTCGCAGTCGCTGATCGTCGACTATTTCCCCCCCGAGCGGCGCGGCCTCGCGCTGGCAATCTTCATGTCGTCAGGCACCACCGGCTACCTGATCGCCTTCATCGGCGGCGCGGCGCTGGCGGCAAGCCATGGCTGGCGCGTGGCGCTGCTGGTGGTGGGCCTGCCTGGGTTGGCGTTGGCGCTGCTGACCCACTTTGCGCTCGACGAGCCGCGCCAGCGCGTGGCTGCACCGGCCAGTGCAACGGTGCCAGCCGGCCTGCTGCGCACGCTCGGCGAACTGCGCGCCAAACGCAGCTACCTATGGCTGCTGGCCGGAGCGGCCCTGTACGGGGTGGTGGCCTATGGCTCGGTGATCTTCCTGCCGTCGTTCATGGTGCGTTCGCTGGGAGTCGCGTTGACCGACATCGGCTTGGTCTTTGGCCTGACCTCGGCGGCCGGTGCGCTGGCGGGGACGCTGGCCGGCGGCTGGACGGCCGACCGACTGGCGCGCCGCGATGTGCGTTGGTACGCCTGGCTGCCGGCGTTGGCCTGCTTGGCGAGTTTACCGTTTCAGACCGCGGCGCTGCTGAGCCAGTCGTTCACGTCCTTCCTCCCGCTGAGTTGGATCGGCGGCATTTTTCTCGGCCTGGGCGCGCCGTCGATGTTCGCTGCGCTGCACGCGGTCTGCGGATCAAGCCGCCGCTCGCTCGCGGTGGCGGTATTCACCTTCACCATGAGCCTGATCGGCTCAGGCTTCGGCCCGCTGATCACCGGGGCCGTTTCCGACGCTCTAGCGCCGCGCCTGGGCGTCGAGTCGCTGCGCTACGCGATGCTGTTCTGCACGCTCTTTCTCGTGCCCACGGCCTGGGTGCTGTATCGGTGCGGCCGCGCGATGCCGCGCGACATCGAAGCCTGACAGTCGACCCAGAGTCCAAACATGTCCGATCAATACCTCGCCCTGGCGCTGCGCATCCTGGCCGATGCCTGGGACGAGCAACGCCAATCGTCGCCGCTGCTCGAGTTGCAGCTCGGCGGTGTGCTCAGCCGGCTGCCCGACCTGTCGCTCGAAGGCGCGCAGCGCAACTCGGCCGCCGCGCAGGGGCTGCTGCAACGCATCAATGCGCTGAGTGATGCGCCGCTGCCGCACCCGTTGGCGCTGGCGCTGCGCCAGGCGCGCTACCGGCTCGAAGGCGCGGCCCGGCAGGCCGACTGGTACTGGACCGTGCTCGACCCGAACGGTGTCGGCTTCTTCGGCCTGTACGCGCCTGCGGCCTACTGCGGCGGCATCGTGCTCAACGGTGTGTTGCAGGCCGCGCAGCTCTTCCGCTTCGAACACGCCGGTGATCTGGACCGCTATCTCGGCCTGGTCGCCGACTATGCGCGCATGGTCGAGCAGATCACCGAGCGCACCGCCGGTCAGGCGGCGCGCGGCATGCGCATGCCGCGGCCGCAGCTGCCGGCGGCGCGCGCGCTGTTGGCTGCGTTCAAGCCCCGCGCACGGGCCGTGCTCGGTGCCGCCGTGGCGCGCCTGCCGGCCAGCCTGGCGGCGCAGGCGGGTGCTTTCTCGGCCGAGCTCGAGCGTCGCATCGCCGCACTGGTCGATGCAGCCTTCGACCGCTGCGCCGCGCTGCTCGGTGCCGAGTACGAAGCGCTGGCACCCACCGCGGTGGGCATGGCGCAGTACGAAGGCGGTGCGGCGATCTACGCCGAACTCGTCAAACGCCATACCACGCTCGAGCTGACGCCGGAGCAAATCCACCAGCGCGGCCTCGAGCGCTTGGCGCAGGTGCAGGCCGCGATGCGCAAGATCCGCGCCGACGCCGACGCCGGCCTCGCCGACGACCCTGCGGGCTACCTCGGCCGCGCCGCGCGCGATCCGAGGTTCTCGGCCACCACCACGACCGGCGTGGCGGCGGTATTCCAGCGCTACATCGACCGCATGGAACCGGTTTTCGATCGCGTCTTCGCGCAACGTCCGCGCGCCGCGTACGGCGTCGCCGCGCTGCCCGAAGCGCTGCAATCGAGCATGACCTTCGGCTACTACGACCCGCCAAAAACCGACGACCCGGTCGGCCGCTTCATGTTCAACAGCGGCAACCTCACACGCCAGCCGCTGTTGAACATCGCCTCGCTGACCTACCACGAGCTGGTGCCCGGACACCACTTGCACCTGTCGCTGCAAAACGAGAACGACGGCCTGCACCCAGTGGGTCGCTTTGCGTTCTGCAACGCCTACAACGAAGCCTGGGCCGAATACGCGGCCACCCTGGCCGGCGAACTGGGCCTGTACGAAGCCGCCGAAGAGCGCTACGGCCGGCTGATCATGGACGCCTTTCTGACCTCCCGACTGGTGGTGGATACCGGCATGAACGCGCTCGGCTGGACGCTCGAACAGGGGCGCGACTACCTGCGCGCCAATGCCTCGCTGGCCGAGGCCGAAGTGTTGAGCGAATCGCTGCGCTACTCGTGCGACATGCCGGCGCAGGCGCTGGCCTACAAGCTCGGCGACGTCGAGATCTTGCGGCTGCGCGAGACCATGCGCGCCACGCTGGGCAGCCGCTTCGAGTTGCGCGACTTCCATGCCGCGGTGCTCGGCCCCGGCGCGCTGCCGCTACCCGACCTGGAATGGCACCTGGCCCATGTCACCGAGGCGCGCCTGGCAGCCTGAAGGCGCATAACAGGCGAGCCCACCCGCACAGATTAAGGAGACCCCCATGACCGTGTTTGTCAACGCACGCATCTTCGACGGCGAAAGCAGGGCCTTGCGCGACGGCCTGAACGTCTTCGTGAAGGCCAATCTGATCGCCGAAGTATCGGCCCGTCCGCCGAACCCCGACGACGGCGAAGCCATCGACTGCGGCGCGCGCACGCTGATGCCGGGCCTGATCGATGCCCACATCCATGCCTACGCGCACAGCGTGAACTTTTTCGAGAACGTCTCGGCACCGCCGACCCTGGCCACCGGCTGGGCGACCAGGATGCTCGGCCGCATGCTCGACCGCGGCTTCACTACCGTGCGCGATACCGGCGGCGCGGACTACGGGCTGTTTCTGGCCCTGCAGCGCAAGTACATCCGCGGCCCGCGGCTGTACTACTGCGGTAAGGCGCTCAGCCAAACCGGCGGCCATGCCGACGGCCGCAATCCGCATCACCAGACCTGCGCCGACACCATGCATCTCTGCGGCTGCGGCGCGACGGGTCTGATCGCGCTGGTGGTCGACGGCGTCGATGCGGTGCGCAAGGCGGTGCGCGAGAATCTGTTCCGCGGCTCGAACTTCATCAAGTTCACCGGCTCCGGCGGCGTGTCTTCGATGGGCGACTCGCTCGGCTCGATCCAGTTCAGCGACGAGGAAGTGATCGCGATGGTCGACGAGGTCGAGCGCCACGGTGCCTATTGCACCTCGCACGTCATTCCCGACGCGGCGATCAAGCGGGCCATCAAGCTGGGCGTGCATTGCCTCGAACACGGCACCCTGATCGAACGCGACACCGCACGCATGGCCGCCGACAAGGGCACCTATATCGTGCCGACGATGGCGATCATTGCCTCGCTGGCCCGGCGCGGGCGTGAGCTCGGCTACCCGCCGCAGGCGATCGCCAAGCTTGCGCTGGTCAAGGATGAGGCACTGCCGCACCTGCAGTACATGAAGGATGCCGGCGTCAAGATCGGCTTCGGCACCGACCTGCTGGGCGATCTCGAGGAGGATCAATGCACCGAGTTCGCGCTGCGCAGCCCGATCTTCTCGAACCATGAACTGCTGGTCCAGGCGACCTCGATGAACGCCGAGATCATCGGCGCCAAAGGCAAACTCGGCGTGATCAAGCCGGGCGCGTTCGCGGATGTGTTGCTGGTCGATGGCGACCCGCTCAGCGACATCCAGGTGCTGGCCCAGGACGGTGCGACGATGCCGGTGATCATGAAAGACGGTAAATTCGTCAAACGCGCGCCGCTGGCGTTGATTTCTTGAAGGCCCTTGATCGATGACCAGCGTCACTACGGATGTGCTGATTCTTGGTGCCGGCATGGCAGGACTCTCGCTGGCCGATGCGCTGGCACCGCAGCGCACGCTGGTGGTGCTGGAGGTGGAAGACCATCCTGGCCGCCACGCGACCGGCCGCTCGGCGGCGATGTACTTCGAAACGTATGGCAACGCCACGATACGCGCGCTGACCCGCGCCAGCCGCGACTTTCTCAGCAACCCGCCGGCCGGGTTTTCCGGCAGCCCGCTGCTCACCCCGCGCGGTGGCCTTTTTGTGAGCGATACCGCTCGCTTGGCGCGCCTCGAGGCGATGCGCGCGGAGTCCGCTGGGACCCTGCGTCCGATCGAGGTGTCGGAGGCTCTCGAGGATGTTCCCATCCTCGACCCGGAGTGGGTGGCGGGCGCTTTGTACGATGACTCCGGCTTCGACATCGACGTCGCCGCCCTGCTGCAGAGATATGCGGCGCGCGCCCGGCGCGCCGGCGTAAGGCTGGTGATGGGCGCACGCAGCGTCGAGATTCAGCGCAAGGATGGCCTGTGGCACGTGCATTCAGCCGCCGGGGACTTCGCCGCGCCGGTTCTGGTCAACGCCACCGGCGCCTGGGCCGACGATGTCGCCCGCAGCGCCGGAGTCCGCACGGTCGGGCTGCAGCCCATGCGACGAACGGCGATGACCCTGGAGGCACCGCCTGGCCTCGACATTCGTGCATGGCCGCTGGTGATCGACGTCGATGAAGAGTTCTATTTCAAGCCCGACGCCGGACAGCTGCTGTTGTCACCAGCCAATGAAGACCTGCAAGCGCCCGGCGACGCGGCCGCCGACGAGTTGGACGTGGCGATTGCCGTCGATCGCTTCGAACGCGCGACCACGCTCGAAGTGCGCCGGATCCCCCATCGTTGGGCGGGCTTGAGGAGTTTCGTCGCCGATCGCACGCCGGTGGTCGGGTTCGACCCGGGCACCGAAGGTTTTTTCTGGCTCGCCGCCCAGGGCGGATACGGCATTCAGACCGCACCGGCGCTGGCGCAAACGGCAGCGGCGCTGGTGCTGAATCAGCCGATTCCGCCGGCGGTACGGCAAGAAGGCGTCACCGCGCACGCGCTGGCACCCGACCGGCTTGGCCTCACGGCATGAACGAGCATCCGATGCGCGTCTTCATCGCGTCCCTGGCGACGGAAACCAATACCTTTGCGCCGTTTCCCACCGGCATCAGCGGTTTCGAGGAATACGGCATCGTGCGCGACGCCGCGCGCGCGCAGGGCCTGTGGTCGGGGCCGATGCGCGCGTTTCGCACATTGAGCCAAGCCGCGGGCTACGCCGTCGTCGAAAGCCTCAGCGCCAGCGCGCAGCCGTCGGGGCGCACGGTGCGTGCGGTTTACCAGCGGCTGCGCGATGACATCCTCGCCGACCTGCGCGCCGCGGGGCCCATCGACATCGTGCTGCTGATGCTGCACGGGGCGATGGTCGCCGACGGCTATGACGACTGCGAGGGCGACCTCGTGACGCGCATGCGCCGGATCGTGCCGCGCGCGATCATCGGCGTCGAGCTCGACCCGCATTGCCACATGACGGCAACCATGGCGCGCGAAGCCGATCTGATCGTCACCGGCAAGCAGTACCCGCATGTCGACTTCGATCAACGCGCGCAGGACTTGTTCGAGCTGTGCGTGCGCGCCGCCAAGGGCGAGATTCGGCCAGTCGCGGCGCTGATCGACACGCGCATGATCGGTTTCTATCCGACGCTTGAGGTGCCGATGTCCGATATCGTGGCCGAACTCGAAGCCGTCGAACGACAACCCGGCATCCTGTCGGCGAGCATCGCGCACGGGTTCCCGTGGGCCGATGTGGCCGATGTCGGCACCCGCGTGCTGGTCTACGCCGATGCTGATGGCCACAGTGCCGCGCGCGAAGCCAGCGCGCTGGCGCGCCGGCTCTACGCGTTGCGCGAAACGCTCAAGCCCAACTTCCCCGACATCCGCGCTTCGCTGGATCGTGCGCTTGGTCTCGGCGGACGGGTGGTCCTTGGCGACTTTTCCGACAACCCCGGCGGCGGCGCGCCGTGCGACAGCACCTTCTTTCTGAAGGCGATGCTGGAACGCCAACTCGGCGACGCGGTGATCGGCGCCATCTGGGATCCCCTGGTCGCGCAGGTCTGCGCCGAAGCGGGCGCAGGTGCCAGGTTGAGCGTGCGGCTGGGCGGAAAGTGCGGCCCGTCGTCGGGCGATCCCTTGGACCTCGAGGTCGAGGTGATGGGCGTCGTCGAAGACCACACCGAGGATGCCTTCGGGTCGCGCCAGCCGATGGGGCGTTCGGTGTGGCTGCGCTGCCAGCAGATCGACATCGCGGTGTGTTCGGTGCGCACCCAGGTGTTTTCGCCAGACGCGTTCACCGGGCTGGGCATCGAATTGTCGAACAAGCGCTTGATCGTCGTGAAGTCGAGCAACCACTATCAAGCCAGCTTCCGCGCCGTCGCCGATCATCTATGGCACGTCAATTCCCCGGGGGCCTTGTCGCTCGATTTCGCCGCGTTGGCCTACACCCAGCGCGACGGCAATTTTTACCCGCGCGTCGATGACCCCTGGGCCCAGTGCGGCGAACCCGAGCCCGCCATTTACTGCCGGGTCGCCGCTTGAACAGCGAGACTGAACCACCCCGGGAATCCCGGAGGCCATTTCGTTTGAGTCACGCCCCAGCTGGCACCGCAGAATCAGTCAAGCGCCAGCGACAGCGCTCGTGGTGCGCGCGGTTTGTCGGCTGAAGACCCGTGCCGCAGCCAGGTGGCGCGCGCCGCACAGGATCTCGGTATAGG
>JBOHYD010000054.1:0-8065 GCA_050737635.1 Luteimonas sp.
GAGGGAGACCAGCAACCTCCCGGCCTTCCCCTGAAGGGGAGGGAGCAGGCAACCGCGACGAGTGACGATGATCAAGGCAGCCCGGCCCCATTGGCTCGTCCCCGGCGACATCAACGGCTTCATCGGCCTGGTCGTCGACAATCTGTCGATCCTCGGCTTCATCAGTGCGGCGCTGATCGGCATCTTCGGGCTTCCGGTCGATGTGGTGTTCGAGCGCATGTTCCCTGGCACCGCGTTCGGCGTGCTGGTCGGCAACGTGATCTACACGGTGATGGCACGGCGGCTGGCGCGGCGCAGCGGCCGTGACGATGTCACCGCGATGCCGCTCGGCCTCGACGCGCCAACCAGCATCGGCATGGCGCTGCTGGTGCTCGGGCCGGGGTTCGTCGCGTTCAAGCAGGGCGGCATGGACGCGAATGCGGCGGCGATCGCCACCTGGCAGCTCGGCGCGGCGTCGCTGGTGGTGATGGGGATGCTGAAGTTCGTGTTGTCGTTCTTCGGCGATGCGGTCACCCGGCTGGCGCCGCGCGCGGCGCTGCTCGGCTCGATCGCCGGCATCGCGCTGATGCTGATGGGTTTCCTGCCGCTGGTCGAAACCCTGCGCTCGCCGATCGTCGGCTTTGTCACCCTCGGCCTGCTGCTGTACGTGCTGGTCGCCAAGGGCCGATTGCCGATCCGCGTGCCCGGTGTGCTGTTTGCCTTCGTCGTCGGCACCGCGCTGTACTACGGCCTCGGCCTGGTAGGGCTGGGCGCACCGGGATTCACGCTGCCCGATCCGGTCGCGCTGAAGGTGGTGCTGCCGTGGCCGTCGCTGGCATTCGCGACCGGCCTGCCGGACACCGTGCCCTACCTGCCCTTGCTGCTGCCGTTCGGCCTGCTGATGGTGGCCGGCGGTATCAACGTCAGCGACAGCGCACGCGCGGCCGGCGACGACTACCGCACCCGCGACATCCTGCTCGCCGAGGCATTCTCGACCTTGGTCGCCGGCGTCTGCGGCGGCGTCGCGCAGACCACGCCGTACATCGGCCAGCCGGCTTACAAGCACATGGGCGCGCGCTCGGGCTACACGCTGCTGACCGGCCTGTTTGTCGGCATCGGCGGCATGCTCGGGGTGATCTCTGGCCTCGTGCAATGGCTGCCGCTGGCGGTGCTCGCGCCGATCATCGTCTACGTCGCGCTCGACATCGCCACCCAGGCTTTCGAGGCGACGCCGCGCAGGCACGCGACCGCGATGGTGTTCGGATTTTTGCCGTCGATCGCGTATCTGGTCAGCATCAAGGCCGGCAATCCGACGTGGATCGCGCGCGAACGCTTCGCGGAATTGACCAGCGCGCTCGACGGCCACGGCCTGCCGGAGCTCGCGGTGATCGTCACCCTCGGCAACGGCTTCATCGTCACCGCGATGCTGTGGATCAGCGCGCTGGCCGCGATGGTCGACGGCCGGCTGCGGCGCGCATCGGCGTGCCTGCTGATCGCGGCGGCGCTGACCGCGTTCGGCGTGATCCACTCCGTCGATCCGCGCGGCGGCGTGTACTTGCCGTGGACGCTGCACGGGTTGCAAGCGACGATCGCCTGGCAGTTTGCCGGGGCGTATGTCGCGCTTGCGGTGGTGCTGGGCCTGCTGTCGTTGCCGAAGAACAAACCTGTCGACTGAGAAACCATCCAGCCGATGCTGTCATCCCGGCGCAAGCCGGGACCCAGTTTTCCGAGATGGGAGTGCTGTCGTTGCCGAAAAACAAACCTGTCGACTGAGAAACCATCCAGCCGATGCCGTCATCCCGGCGCAAGCCGGGACCCAGTTTTCCGATCGGTGCAGACATGGGTCCCGGCTTGCGCCGGGATGACGGTATTGGAACCCTCGTGCATCGGTGCGGGTCGTTTGGCTTGAATCCGTGGCGCTCGCGCCGCATTTCGCGGTCATCGCCGGCGCATGCCGGTCTTCGATACCGGGATTTCCGATGCGCATGGACAAACTCACCTCGCGGTTCCAGCAGGCGCTGGCCGACGCGCAGTCGCTGGCCGTGGGTCGCGACCACAATCTGATCGAACCCGCGCACCTGCTGCTCGCCTTGCTCGACCAGCCCGGCGGCGGCACGCGGCCGCTGCTCGCGCAGGCCGGCGTCAACGTGCCGGCGCTGCGCGAACGGCTGACCGAAGCACTCGACGCCTTGCCCAAGGTGTCCGGCCAGGACGGCGCGGTGTCGATCGGTAACGACCTCGGCCGGCTGCTGAATGTCACCGACAAACTCGCGCAGCAACGCAATGATGCCTTCATCGCGTCGGAGCTATTGGTGCTCGCCGCGCTCGACAACGGCGGCGACGTCGGCCGCGCATTGAAAGCCAGCGGTGCCGACAAGCAACGGCTGATGACGGCCATCGACACCATGCGCGGCGGCGAATCGGTCAACGACGAAAACGCCGAACAAGCGCGCCAGGCGCTGGAAAAATACACCATCGACCTCACCGAGCGCGCCGAGCGCGGCAAGCTCGATCCGGTGGTCGGCCGCGACGAGGAAATCCGCCGCACCATCCAGGTGCTGCAGCGGCGCACCAAGAACAACCCGGTGCTGATCGGCGAACCCGGCGTCGGCAAGACCGCGATCGTCGAAGGCCTCGCCCAGCGCATCGTCAACAACGAGGTCCCCGAAGGCCTGCGCGGCCGTCGCGTGCTGTCGCTGGACATGGGCGCGCTGATCGCCGGCGCCAAGTTTCGCGGTGAGTTTGAGGAGCGGCTGAAAGCGGTGCTCAACGACCTCGCCAAGCAGGAAGGCAATGTCATCCTGTTTATCGACGAACTGCACACGATGGTCGGTGCCGGCAAGGCGGAAGGGTCGATGGACGCCGGCAACATGCTCAAGCCGGCGCTTGCCAGAGGCGAGCTGCACTGCATCGGCGCGACCACGCTCGACGAATACCGCAAATACCTCGAGAAGGACGCCGCGCTCGAGCGCCGCTTCCAAAAGGTCTTTGTCGGCGAGCCGAGCGTCGAGGACAGCATCGCGATCCTGCGCGGCCTGAAGGAGCGCTACGCCGTGCACCACGGCGTCGAGATCACCGATCCGGCGATCGTCGCCGCCGCCACGCTGAGCCACCGCTACATCGCCGACCGCCAGTTGCCCGACAAGGCCATCGACCTGATGGACGAGGCCGCGTCGCGTATCCGCATGGAGATCGACTCCAAGCCGGAGGAACTTGATCGCAAGGAACGCCGGCTGATCCAGCTCAAGATCCAGCGCGAGGCGCTGAAGAAGGAGAAGGATGCCGAATCGAAGCAGCGGCTGTCCGACCTCGATACCGAGATCGCGGTGCTCGAACGCGACTACAACGACCTCGAGGAAATCTGGAAAGCCGAGAAGGCAACGCTGCAGGGTGCGACCAAGGTGAAAGAACAGATCGAAGCCGCCAAGCTCGATTTCGAAGCCGCGCAGCGCAAACAGGACTACGCGCGGATGAGCGAGATCCAGTACGGCACGCTGCCGGAGCTGGAAAAGCAGCTGAAAGCCGCGCAGGAGGCCGAATCGCAGGGCTTCACCCTACTGCAGGACAAGGTCACCGCCGAGGAGATCGCCGAAGTCGTCGCACGCTGGACCGGCATTCCGGTGGCCAAGATGCTCGAAGGCGAGCGCGAGAAACTGCTGCAGATGGAGGTGCAGTTGCATGCGCGCGTGGTCGGCCAGGACGAGGCGATCAAGGCGGTGTCGGACGCGGTGCGGCGCGCGCGCGCAGGTTTGAGCGATCCTGACCGGCCGAGCGGAAGTTTTCTGTTTCTCGGCCCGACTGGCGTCGGCAAGACCGAGCTGTGCAAGGCGCTCGCGGATTTTCTGTTCGACAGCGTCGATGCGATGGTGCGCATCGACATGAGCGAGTTCATGGAAAAGCATTCGATCGCACGGCTGATCGGCGCGCCGCCGGGCTATGTCGGCTACGAGGAGGGCGGCTACCTGACCGAGGCCGTGCGCCGCCGGCCGTACAGTGTGATCCTGCTCGACGAGATCGAAAAAGCGCACCCGGACGTGTTCAACATCCTGCTGCAGGTGCTCGACGACGGTCGCCTCACCGATGGCCAGGGCCGCACCGTGGACTTCCGCAACGTGGTGATCGCGATGACCTCCAACCTCGGCTCGCAGCAGATCCAGGAGATGTCCGAGCGCGGCGGCGCGGCGGCGGATTCGGCCGAGGGCTATATGCAGATGAAGGCCGAAGTGATGGCGGTGGTGCAGGGGCATTTCCGCCCGGAGTTCATCAATCGGCTCGACGACATCGTGGTGTTTCATCCGCTCGACCGTGCGCAGATCACGTCGATCGCGCGCATCCAGATGCGCGGACTGGAGAAGCGTCTCGGCGAACGCGGCCTGCGCATTGCGGTCAGCGACGCGGCGTTGGCGCTGCTTGGCAACGTCGGTTTCGACCCGGTCTACGGCGCGCGACCGCTGAAGCGCGCGATCCAGCAGCAGTTGGAGAATCCGCTGGCATCGAAGATCCTCGCCGGCGAGTTTGTCAGCGGCGACACGATCGGCGTCGAGGCGCAAACCGGAAAGCTGGTGTTCGATAAGCGCTAACCGCGCGCAGAGCGCGTTGAGCGGGAGCGGCCATGATCAGCGGCGTCGCCGTGGCTTATGACGATGCGTCGAAGGATCGGCGTCCGGGTCTGGTGCTGGCGTCGGACTGGGAAGGCGTGACGCCATCGGCGGTTGAGCAGGCGAATTTTTCGGTGAATTTTTCGCCGCGCAATGAATGCGCGCAGCATCGATGGCAGCGGCGATCGCCGCTTGCGACTGCGGACTGTTACGCCAGCAACTGGCCCCAAGCATCGCCGCCACCTGCGCGGTGATGTCAGCACCGCGCGCCTTCGCCAGGGTTTCGAGCGAGTCGATCCCGATCTGCTCCAGGCGCGCGATCACAGTGGCCCCGACGCCGCGGATGCCGAGCAGCAATGCACGCTGGTCGCTCGAGAAAGCCATTCAGTAGTGCCGCTCGATCGCGTAACGCGCCAGTCCGCGCAGCGCCGCGACCGCGTCGTTCGGCGCCAAGGCATCGAGTGCGGTTTCGGCGCGTGTCGCGTACGCGCGCGCGCGCTGCAGGCTGTAGTCGAGCCCGCCGCTGGCGCGGATCGTGGCGACCGCGTCCGGCAGCATGTCGATATCGCCTTGCTCGACGATGGCGCGCAGCCGCGCACGCGTCGCGGCATCGCAATGCGCCATCGCGTGGATCAGCGGCAGGGTTGCCTTGCCTTCGGCGAGGTCGTCGCCGAGATGCTTGCCGAGCGTCGCTTCGTCGGCGGAATAGTCGAGCACGTCGTCGGCGATCTGGAACGCGTAGCCGAGATTCAGCCCGTAGTCGTGCAGCGCCTGCTGCGTGGCGTCGTCGGCACCGGCGAGCAGCGCGCCGAGCCGCGTGGCGGCGGCAAACAGCACCGCGGTCTTGCGCTCGATGACGTTCAGATACGCGGCCTCGTCGGTGTCCGGGTTGCGCACGTGCAGCAGCTGCAACACCTCGCCTTCGGCGATCGCGTTGGTGGTGTCGGCGAGGATGCGCATCACCGCGACGCGCTCGAGCTCGACCATCAGCTGGAAGCTGCGCGAATACAGGAAATCCCCGACCAGCACGCTCGGCGCATTGCCGAACAGCGCATTGGCGGTACTGCGGCCGCGGCGCAGGCCGGACTCGTCGACGACGTCGTCGTGCAACAGCGTGGCGGTGTGGATGAACTCGATCACCGCGGCGAGCTGGTGGGCGTCGCTGCCGCAGTGGCCGAGCGCGCGCGCGGCGAGCAGCAGCAGCATCGGTCGCAGGCGCTTGCCGCCGGCCTTGACGATGTGCTCGCCGATCTGGTTGACCAGTGCGACGTCCGACGACAGTCGGCGCCGGATCAGCGCGTCGACCGCGGCCATGTCGGCGGCGGCCAGCGCCTGGATCGCGGGCAGGGCGAGTCCGAGGCGCGATCCGGGGGCGAGGGTCTGCGGTGGGCTGGCCTGGTCCATGTCGTGCGGGCGCAAGGGGGGGCGGCAAGTATAGGGCTTGCGAAAACGCTTCCATGCCGGCTTGGCCGCGCGCGTCGCGGCGAATGCTTACCCCGCACCGGGCACGCCGCCGACGGTCCTGGGGCGGCGCGTATAATCACACTCCACGTCGCCGATCCCGGCAGACACTCCAGGAACCCAACCCCATGGCCCGTGGCATCAACAAGGTCATTCTCGTCGGCAACCTCGGCAACGACCCGGAGACCAAATACACCCAGGGCGGCATGGCGATCACCAAGATCAGCCTCGCCACCACCAGCGTCCGCAAGGACAAGGACGGCAATTCGCAGGAGAACACGCAATGGCACCGCGTGACTTTCTTCGGCAAGCTCGGCGAGATCGCCGGAGAGTACCTGCGCAAGGGCAGCCAGTGCTACGTCGAAGGCGAGATCCGCTACGACAAGTACACCGGCTCCGACGGCGTCGAGAAGTATTCGACCGACATCATCGCCAACGAGATGCAAATGCTCGGCGGCCGCGGTGAAGGTGGTGGTGGTGGCGGCGATCGCGATCGCGGTGCGCCGCGCGCGCCGCCGCAGCGCCAGGATTCGGCCGCCCAGCCGCAGCGCCGCCCGGCACCTGCGCAGCAGCAGCCCGCACCGATGGACGACTTCTCGGACGACGACATTCCGTTCTGAGTCAGTGCGTGCCGACTAGCCTCACCCGACCTCTTCCTTCAATCTGGAGTAGTGCGTGCCGACATGGCTTGTGACCGGCGGGGCCGGTTTTATCGGTGGAAACTTCGTGCTGGACGCGGTGCCGCAAGGGGTGCGCGTCATCAATCTCGATGCACTCACTTACGCCGGCAACCGCGACACGCTTGCGCCACTGGCCGGCAATGCCGATCACATCCTCGCGCACGGCGACATCGGCGATGCCGGTCTGGTCGCACGACTGCTGGCCGAGCATCGGCCCGACGCGGTGATCAATTTTGCCGCCGAAAGCCATGTCGACCGCTCGATCGACGGGCCGGGCGCGTTCATCCAGACCAATGTGGTCGGCACGCTCGCCCTGCTCGAAGCCACGCGCGATTACTGGAAATCGCTGCAAGGCGATGCGGCGGACGCATTCCGCTTCCTGCACGTGTCCACCGACGAGGTCTACGGCTCGCTTGGCGACAGCGGCAAGTTCACCGAGACCACGCCGTATGCGCCGAACTCGCCGTATTCGGCGTCCAAGGCGGCCTCCGACCATCTGGTGCGCGCGTTCCACCACACCTACGGGCTGCCGGTGCTGACCACCAACTGCTCGAACAACTACGGCCGCTACCAGTTCCCCGAAAAGCTCATCCCGCTGGTCATCGCCAAGGCCATCGATGGCGAGCCGCTGCCGGTCTACGGCGACGGCAAAAACGTCCGTGACTGGTTGTATGTCGGCGACCATTGCGCGGCGATCCGTGCGGTGCTTGCGCGCGGCCGCGTTGGCGAGACTTACAACGTCGGTGGCGACGCCGAGCGCCAGAACATCGAGGTCGTCAACACGATCTGCACCTTGCTCGACACGCGCCGTCCGCGCGACGACGGCCAGCCGCGCGCCAGCCAGATCACCTACGTGCGCGACCGCCCCGGCCACGACCGCCGCTATGCGATCGACGCGTCCAAGCTCAAGAACGAGCTCGGCTGGACGCCCGCGCACACCTTCGAGCAAGGCATCGCCGACACCGTCGACTGGTATCTCGACAACCAGACCTGGGTGCAGCGCGTGCTCGACGGCAGCTACCAGATGCAACGTATCGGCGGTGCCGCATGACATCGGCCACGGGCGATCTGCATGCCAATGCGAGCGGCCTGGTCGCAACCGCGCGTAAAGGCATCGTACTCGCCGGCGGTTCGGGCACGCGCCTGTATCCGATCACCCAGGCGATCAGTAAGCAGTTGCTGCCGGTGTACGACAAGCCGATGATCTACTACCCGCTGAGCGTGCTGATGCTCGGCGGCATTCGCGAGGTGCTGATCATCAACACTCCGCACGAGCAGGCATTGTTTCAGGCCTTGCTCGGCGACGGCTCGCAGTGGGGCATGCGCATCGACTACGCGGTGCAGCCG
>JBOHYD010000055.1:0-8353 GCA_050737635.1 Luteimonas sp.
GATGAACTCGCTCATCGACACGCCGGCTTGGAACTGCACGGGATTGATGCTCATAACGCCACCTCGTTGCACTCAAGTGGCTCCATGCTGTGCCGCGGGGGACTCAGACCCTGCGACTGGCGGCTGAACGTCGGGGCTAATCAGGACGGGGTTTGAAGCAAGTCTTGTGCCAGAGATTGCGATCATCGGTGCGAGCGCGGCCGCATCGGCGGTTACAGCGCTCCGCACTGCGATTGACGACCAAGGTCTGATCCGCCTATCGCACAGGCAGGCAATATCGGCAAGGGGTGCCGAACGTCACTTGACGCATCCGCGGCCGGTCAGCAGAGTCGGTCGGTCGGGCTGCAGGCAACGACTGCTCGCACCCGCCACGGCGTCACCTCCTGGTATTCACACGCCAGCCTCCCGGGGATCGGATGCGCGGGCCAAGCGATGGAGCAATGCAATGGACAGACGCGATTTCCTTGCGATCGGCAGCCTCGGATTTACGGGGCTGATGCTCCCGATCTATGGCCGCGCGGTCGCCGCCGAGGCGCTGCTGGTGCCGATGGATATCTCGCGCAAGAAGGCGCTCGCCGACGCCGCCCTGCAGGCCGCGCGCGATGCCGGCGCGTCGTACACCGATGCGCGCATCGGCCGCTACCTGCGCCAGTCTGTGATCACCCGCGAGGACAAGGTGCAGAACGTCGTCAACACCGAATCCACTGGCATCGGCATCCGTGTGATCGCCGGCGGCGCATGGGGGTTTGCCGCAACCAGCGATCTCAGCAGCGAAGGCGTCGCCATGGCCGCGCGACAGGCAGTCGCGATCGCCAAGGCAAATTCCAAGGCGCAGACCAAGCCGGTCGAACTCGCCAAGACCAGCGGTGTCGGCGAGGTCGCGTGGAAGACGCCGATCCGCAAGAACGCGATGGCAGTGCCGATCAAGGACAAGGTCGACCTGCTGCTCGGCGTCAATGCCGCGGCCGCCAAGGCGGGCGCCGACTTCGTCAACTCGATGCTGTTTGCGGTCAACGAGCAGAAGTACTTTGCGTCCACCGACGGCTCCTATATCGATCAGGATGTGCACCGCATTTGGGCACCGATGACCGCCACCGCGATCGACAAGACCAGCGGCAAGTTCCGCACCCGCGAGGGCTTGTCGTCGCCGATGGGCATGGGCTTCGAATACCTCGACGGCGACGCATCCGGCAAGGTCGTGTCGCCCAACGGCGTGGTCAACTACAGCGGCTCCTACGACATGATGGAAGACGCCATCGCCGCGGCGAAACAGGCGCGCCAAAAGCTCCAAGCGCCGTCGGTGAAGGCCGGCACGTACGACCTGGTGCTCGATCCCTCGCATCTGTGGCTGCCCATCCACGAATCCGTCGGTCACCCGACCGAGCTCGACCGCGTGCTCGGCTACGAGGCCAACTTTGCCGGCACCAGTTTCGTCACGCTCGACAAGGTCAGGGAGCGTTACCAGTACGGCAGCGCGACGGTCAGCATCGTCGCCGACAAGACTCAGCCCGGCAGCCTCGGCGCGGTCGGTTTCGATGACGAAGGTATCAAGACCGGCCGCTGGGATCTCATCCGCGACGGCAAACTGGTCAATCTGCAGGCGATCCGCGACCAGGCCTTGCTGCTCGGCGAGGAGCATTCCCAGGGCTGCTGCTATGCCGACTCGTGGTCGAGCGTGCAGTTCCAGCGCATGCCCAATGTATCGCTGCAGGCCGGCAGCGCCGAGCTCAGCGTCGCGGACATGATCAAGGACGTCGAGAACGGCATCTACATCATCGGCGACGGTTCGTTCTCGATCGACCAGCAACGCTACAACGCGCAGTTCGGCGGCCAGCTGTTCTACGAGATCAGCAACGGCCAGATCACCCAGATGCTCGAGGACGTGACCTACCAGATCCGCACCCCGGAGTTCTGGAATTCCTGCGCGGCGGTCTGCGACCAGCGCGACTACCGCCTCGGCGGCTCGTTCTTCGACGGCAAGGGCCAGCCGAGCCAGGTCTCGGCGGTGTCGCACGGATCGAGCACGACGCGCTTCAACGGCGTCAACGTCATCAGCAGCGCTCGCAGCCTCGGCTGATCGCGCACCCTCGCCCATTGCAAGAGATCGATCGACATGAGCATCCTCACCGAGGCCGAATCCCGCGTCATTCTCGACAAGGTCATCACGCTGTCGAAGGCCGACGAGTGCACCGCGACGCTGACCGGTTCCATCAACGGCAACATCCGCTTCGCGCTCAACAATGTGTCGACCAGCGGCATCGTCAGCGACACCAATCTCGCCGTGCAGGTCGCGTTCGGCAAGCGCACCGGCACCGCGACGATCAACGAGTTCGACGACGCCTCGCTCGCGCGCGTGGTGCGCCGCGCCGAGGAGCTGGCGCAGCTGGCACCGGAAAATTCCGAGTTCGTGCCGGCCATCGACAAGCAAACCTACCGCGCCAGCGATACCTTCAAGGCATCCATCGCGGCGATCACCCCCGACTACCGCGCCAAGGTCGCCGCGGATTCGATCGATCCGTGCAAGTCCGCCAACCTGGTTGCCGCCGGATTTCTCGACGACGGCCAGCGCTTTGTCGCCTTCGCCAACAGCCGCGGCAACTTCGGCTACCAGCAGGCGAGCAGCCTCGACTACACCTGCACCGTGCGCACCAGCGACGGCCGCGGTTCCGGCTGGGTCGGCCGCAACCTCGGCGACGCCGCGCAGTTCGACGCCGGTGCCGACATCCGTACCGCGATCCGCAAAGCCAGCGCGTCGAGCGACGCCAAGGCACTGGAGCCGGGCAAGTACACGGTGATCCTCGAACCGGCGGCCGCGGCCGGCTTGATCGGCTTTATGATGAGTTTCTTCGGCGCCCGCCAGGCTGACGAGGGTCGCAGCTTTCTGTCGAAGAAAGGCGGCGGCAACAAGATCGGCGAGCAGGTCTACGACAAGCGCGTGAACTTCCACGCCGACCCCTGGGACGCCGATGTCCCGGTGTTGCCATGGGACCAGGAAGGCCTGCCGCGCGAGAAGATGGACATCGTCACCGACGGCAAAATCGCCGCGCTCGACTACTCGCGCTTCTGGGCGCAGAAGAACGGCAAGCGCGCGGTCGGCAGGCCTGGCAATCTCATCATGTCCGGCGGCGACAAATCTACCGCCGAGCTGGTGCGCAGCACGCAAAAAGGCGTGTTGGTCACCCGTACCTGGTACATCCGCATGGTCGACCCGCAGACCGTATTGCTGACCGGGCTGACCCGCGACGGCACGTTCTACATCGAGAACGGCGAGATCAAGTATCCGGTCAAAAATTTCCGCTTCAACGAGTCGCCGGTGATCATGCTCAACAACCTCGAAGAACTCGGCAAGCCGATCCGCGTGCAGAGCGGCGAGCCGTCGCTGTCGATGCTGATCCCGCCGATGAAACTGCGGGAATTCACGTTCACGTCGCTGTCGGATGCAGTGTGAGGGCTGGGCGTGGGTATTGGATTGGTTGCGGCCCTTGGGTCGTCACCACGGCGCAAGCCAGCGTCGATCAGCCCTGTTTCGCCGCTATCCAGCGATCGATCTTCGCTTCCAGCACGTCGAGCGGCACCGCGCCATCCTTCAGCACCTCGGCATGGAACTCGCGGATGTCGAACGCCGATCCCAGCGCCTTTTCGGCTTTCGCGCGCAGCGACTTGATCTTCAGTTCGCCGATCTTGTACGCGAGCGCTTGGCCCGGCCACGCGATGTAGCGCTCGGCTTCGGCGATCGCCTGGGTTTCGCTTTCGGCCGAGTTGTCGAGCATGTATTTGATGACTTGCTCGCGGGTCCAGCCCTTGCTGTGCAGGCCGGTGTCGGTGACTAGGCGGATCGCGCGCCAGAGCTCGTTCTGCAGGTAGCCAAAGTAGTCGTACGGCGACTCATACACGCCGAGCGATTTGCCCAGCGATTCCGAATACAGCCCCCAACCTTCGATGAAGGCGGTCTCGCCGCCGAAGCGGCGGAACTTCGGCAGGCCAGTCAGCTCCTGCTGCAGCGCAAGTTGGAAGTGATGGCCTGGAATCGCCTCGTGCAGGTACAGGTCTTCGGCATCCCAGGTCTTGCGTGACGGCAGGTCGTAGGTATTGACGTAGAACACGCCGGGCCGACTGCCGTCCTCGCTCGGCGAGCGGTATTGGCCGCCGGCGGCGGACTTGGCACGGAACGCCTCGATCGGGCGGATCTCGAACGGCGCCTTCGGAATCAGCGAGAACTGTTCGTGGATACGCTTGTTGATGCGCGCCTCGAGCGCGCGGTAGTACGCGAGCAGCGCCGGCTCGTCCTTGAAAGTGAAGGTCGGGTCGGTGCGCATGAGTGCGAAGAACTCCTGCAGCGCCCCCTTGAAGCCGACCTCGGCCATCACCTTGCGGATCCCGCCGTGGATGCGCGCGACCTCGTCGAGGCCGACCTGATGGATCTGCGCCGGCGTCATGTCGGTGGTCGTGAAGTTGCGCGCGTTGAACGCATACCACGCCACGCCCTGCGGCAAGGTGTCGCGACCGACGCTGGCACGCGTTTTCGGCAGGTAGTCGTCGTTGATGAAGGCGCGCAACCGGCGATACGCCGGCATCAGCTGCTCGCCGATCAGTGTGCGATAGGCGGCAGTGAGCCGTGTCTTGTCGGCGGCACCGAAGTTTGCTGGCATCGCGGCGATCGGGCCCCACAGCAGGGTGTCTTCGGGGGTGTCCTTGATCAGCGCATCGAGCTGCGGGATGACTTTCTCCATCAGCGCGCGCGGCTGCACGACGCCTTGGGTCATGCCTTCGCGCATGTTGGCGATCGTGGTGTCGAAGATTGCTGGGATCTTGGCACCGCGCGCCAACCAGTCGTCGTAGTCCTTGATCGTCTTGAACGGCTGCGGCCCGGTGCCCGAGCCTAGCTGCACGGCCATGCTCGCCATGCTGTCCATCTGGTTGACCGGCATCATCCAGTCCGGGTACTGGTTGGACTCAAGCGAATTCGTCGCATCGCGCACGAAGATCTGGTAGCTGAGCAGGTCCTGTCCACTCAGGCCCGCGCCGCCGACCGCCTCGACCTTGTTGAGCCAGTCCTGCGTGAACGCATGCGATCTCGCGCGGAATTCGGCGCTGCCGGAGTTGGGCAGCTGGTCGTTGTAGCGATGGTCGCCCTGGAAGGTCGCTTGCAGCGGGTTGAGCTTGAGCAGAGCTTCCCAGTAGGCGTCGTACAGCGCGCTGAGCTTGGCGGCATTCGCGCTGGTACTGGCCGCTGCCGGTGCGGCGGCCGATGTGTCTTGCGCGTGCACGGGCAGCGCGCTGGCCGCGGTGATCGCGGCAAGGGTCACGGCGAGGAGGAGCGGACGGACAGGCATCATGATTTCTTCGGAGGTGTCGGATGTCGGACCGACACTATCGCCTGCGAGCTGCCAGTGCGGCATAGGCCAAACGTCATCGCGGCAATGGTGAGTGGGGGCTTGCGCGCGCGCCGGCCAGCCGCGCCATGCGCTGGGCGTCGGCGAGGATGCCGCGCAGCAGCCGCAGCTCGCGTTCGTCAAGATCGCTGCGCAGAAACAGCCGGCGCAGCTTGCGCATCGCCGAGTCGGGCGCGCGACCTTTGTGGAAATCGATCGCATCGAGTGTGTCGGCGAGCTGCGCGAAAAACCCTTCGAGCTGCGCGTGGCTGGCGGCACGCTCGCCGCGACCGCCATGGCGCGCGTGCCGGCCGCCGCCGGCAGCGTCGCCTGCCGCCTCACCGGCGTCATCGCGTGGCGTCTGTTGGGCGGCCAGATACGCCATCCGTAGCTCGTAGCCGAGCACTTGCACTGCGGCGGCGAGGTTGAGCGAGCTGTAGTCGGGATTGGCGGCGATGTGCACGGCGGCATGGCAGAGCTGCAGTTCGTCGTTGTCGAGGCCGGTGCGCTCGCGTCCGAACACCAGCGCGACCTCGGCACCGCTGGCAGCGGCGTCGAGCATGTGGCGCGCGGCAACGCGCGGCGACAGCTCGTCGAGCGCCACGCGGCGGCGGCGCGCGGTGCAACCGAGCACCAGCCGGCAGTCGGCTACGGCGTCGGCCAGGGTGTCGAAATGCGCGGCGGCGGCGAGCACGTCGTCGGCACCAGCGGCCATCGCATTGGCATCGGCGTGCGGAAAGCGTTGCGGTGCGACCAGCACCAGTCGCGTCAGCCCCATCGTCTTGATCGCGCGCGCCGCCGAGCCGATGTTGCCCGGATGCTGGGTGCCGACCAGCACGATGCGGATGCGCTGCGGCGCGGTGCTGCTGGCGGCGCGGGCGATTTCGGAGCCTGGATTCATCTCTGCGAATGGTAAACTGCGCGACCGGTCACCGCGTGGGGAAAGGAGGTGCGCTTTAGCTCGCGCCAGCGAGCTGCGCCGACGAGCGCCCGAGCCGCTGGCGAGGGCCGGGTGTCACCGACCTGCGCGCGACCCTTCTCAAGAGCCCCCGTCCGCGATGCACATCCCTGCTGTCAATGTCATGGTCAAGGCGGCGCGCGCCGGCGGCAACATCCTGCTGCGACACATGCACAAGCTCGACGCGCTCAACGTGGTCGAGAAAGAGCGCATGGACTACGCCAGCGAGGTCGACAGCCTCGCCGAAGCGACGATCGTCAAGGAGCTACGGCGCGCGCATCCCGACTACGCGGTGCTCGGCGAAGAAGGCGGCGCGCAAAAGGGCGCGCGCGGCCCGAGCCGCTACACCTGGGTGATCGATCCGCTCGACGGCACCAGCAACTATCTGCGCGGCTTTCCGCACTGGTGCGTATCAATCGCGCTGTGCGAAGGTGCCGAGCCGCTACATGGCGTGATCTTCGACCCGCTGCGCAACGAGCTGTTCACCGCATCGCGCGGTGGCGGCGCGCAGCTCAATGAGCGCCGCCTACGCGTCACCGACCGCAAGGAACTCGGTGGCGCGATGTTCACCACCGGCTTCCCGCCGCGCGAGCGCAAGCGCGCCAGCGCGCAGCTGAAGTGCATCGATGCGCTGCTGGTGGGGGCCGAGGACATCCGCCGCACCGGTTCGGCGGCACTGGATCTGGCCTATGTCGCCGCCGGCCGCACCGATGGCTATTTCGAAGCCGGCGTGCTGTCTTGGGATATCGCCGCCGGCAGCCTGATGGTGCGCGAGGCCGGCGGTCGGGTCTGCGATTTTCGCGGCGCGGTGCTGGGCCCGCTGCACATCGACACCGGCCCGCGCCACGTCATCGCCAGTAACGTCCGGCTGATCGAGCCGCTGCAGAAGACGATCGTGTCGTCGGGGTATCTGCAGGCTTTTAGCTGATCGGCGTCGAGCTCGGCGCAGGCACGACGCTCCGCTATACTTACAGACTGTGCCGAAGTGGCGGAATGGTAGACGCAGCGGATTCAAAATCCGCCGCCCTTAAAAGCGTGGGGGTTCGAGTCCCCCCTTCGGTACCAAACGGATCGCATCAAGGCCCTGCCGCCGGGCCCGCTTGACGTCGGTCTGCACATAGCTGCCGTGCACGCCGAACGTGTGCAACGCGATGATTTCGCGCGTTCAGCGCGCGGGCCGCACAAGGTGCGTCGCGTGCTTACTTCACCAGACGCAGTGCGAACGGGTAGCGGTAGGCGACGCCGTCCCTGGCCTTCAGGCCGCCGACGATGCTGAAAATTACGCAGACAATCCACGCCGCAAACGTAATCAGCGGACCGATCAGGATGATCGTCAGCACGGTGCCCGCGATGTAGGCTAACAGGATGGTAATCTGAAAGTTCAGCGCTTCCTTGGCCTGATCGTTGAGAAAGCCCTTGCCAGGGCGGTCCTTGTTGATCAGCCAGACGATCAGCGCAACGATGAAGCCGAGAATGATCCCCGATAGATGCACCAGCATCGCGACGTTGCGGTCGTCCTGCGAAGCGGCATCGCCCGGTGCCGGCGGCGGACTGATGGCATCGTTCAAATCGACCATGGCGGTGTCCCCGAAATGGAAGGTAGCGTATCGCCCACAGTGCGGCGCGACGCGGGCCGAGCATACGATAGGCCGGCTCAGCGGCCGGTGATGAAGCCGCACCTCGTGCGGTTACGCACCGAACGCAGCCAAACCGCGATACGCTCCCAACTCGCTCGATCAGGTTTGACCAACGATGGGCGCGACCGGTCCATTCGTTTTCACCGACGCGATGCCTGCCTCTCGTGCCGCGGTGGTGCTGTAAGTTTCGCTTGTTCCGGGCGGATTCAACTTTGAAGTGCAAGTCGGTCGTAGTTGAAGAATACTTCGCTCGGGGTCAGGGGTTCTACCCCGAAATCGCGGACGGTTGTGAAAGGGTGGAAAACTTCAAATCTTGCCTAGCGACTCTTCGCCGCATTCTTGGGTTATGGCGCCGCTCAATGTATTCAAACATATCAGTCCTTGCC
>JBOHYD010000056.1:0-29173 GCA_050737635.1 Luteimonas sp.
GTCTGGTAGCGCGCCTGCTTTGGGAGCAGGATGTCGGGGGTTCGAATCCCTCTACCCCGACCATCCGATCGCGGCACCGGTTTCGGAAAGGTTCTCACCGGCAGCAGCTATCATGCGCACAGGCGCCCGTAGCTCAACCGGATAGAGCACCGGCCTTCTAAGCCGGCGGTTACAGGTTCGAGTCCTGTCGGGCGCGCCAATGCACTTTGTTGCTGATTTCAGTTTTCGATGGAGCGAGGCATGGATGCCGAGCGGCAATACGCCAGGGACGGTGATCGCGTGAATGGTTTATGTGGTGGATGTAGCTCAGTTGGTTAGAGCACCGGATTGTGATTCCGGGGGTCGCGGGTTCAAATCCCGTCTTCCACCCCACTTGGCTTTTGCTACAATCGCGTTTCGGGGCCGTTAGCTCAGTTGGTAGAGCAGTTGACTCTTAATCAATAGGTCCAAGGTTCGAATCCTTGACGGCCCACCAAACAAAACAGGGACTTAGCAGCGATGCTAAGTCCCTTTATTCTTTGCGCCGGGAGAATTGCCAGGAAAATTCCGCCGCCTTTGGCGGCTCGACGACGGGTACTTCGTGGTCGTAGCGCTGACCTATGGCTGCGGTCTTGTGACCGCCGGCAGCCCTGCTCTACCGACTTCGGTGATGCCGCAAGTCCACACGACGTGGACTGGTCTTTTTGCGAGCACTTTCCAGCAACCGCCGGATCCGCTCGAACTGCTCATCACTGATATTGCAGGGATAAGTTGGTCTCGTCCCGGTAGTCTCAGTTAGCTTGAAAAGACTTTGAACAGACTTTTAGACCAACTGCAACTCGAAGGCCTTGAGCACCGCCCGTGTGCGGTCGCGGACGCCGAGCTTGGACAGGATGTTGGAGACGTGGTTTTTGATCGTGCCCTCGGCCACACCCAGCGAATTGGCGATTTCCTTGTTGGAGAACCCACTGGCCATCAGCCGCAGGATCTCGGTCTCGCGGTCGGTCAGCGGGTCCGGGCGGTCGAGGCTGACAAAGTCGTTGCGCATGTGCTCCAAACCTGAGAGCAGGCGCTGGGTGACCGCCGGCTGCACCAGCGAGCCGCCGCCGGCGACCGCGCGGATCGCGCCGACCAGTTGTTCGAGCGAGACATCCTTGAGCAGATAGCCCTTGGCCCCGGCTTTCAGGCCGGCAAGCACCAGTTGGTCGTCGTCGAAGGTGGTCAGGATGATGGTCGGCGGCAATGCATTGAGGCGCGCGAGCGCCTGCAGGGCCTCCAGCCCGGACATCGCCGGCATGCGCATGTCCATCAGCACCACATCGGGTTGAAGCTGCGGGATCAGCTCGACGGCCTGCTTGCCGTCGTTGGCTTCCCCGATCACCTCGATGCCGCCGTCGAGCGCGAGCAGCGAGCGGATGCCCTGCCGCACCAGGGTTTGGTCGTCGACCAGACAGACACGAATCATGCGATGGCACTCCGTCAAACCGTTGCGACGGCGTCGCTGCCGTCAGTGTGGCCGGGCGCGCCGGTATCGCGGCGCGTCCGGTGATGCTCGTTGTCGCTTTGCTGGCGGTGCGGATCGGTCATCGGCCCTGCGCCAGCGGTGGCTGCGCCGCCGCGAGCGGCGCGACCTGCGCCAGCGGCAGGCGTAGGCATAGCGTGTAACCCTGTCCGATCGCCGTGTCGATCTTCAGATCGCCGCCGCAGGCCGTCAGCCGCTCGCGCATGCCGCGCAGACCGTTGCCGGCGCTGGCCGGGTCGGCACCGCGGCCGTCGTCGCGCGCCTGCAGTGCGATCGCGTCGCCGTCCCAGGCATAGCGCAGGTGCAGGGTCTTGGCCTGGGCGTGGCGCACGGTGTTGGTGATGATTTCCTGGGTGCAGCGCAGCAACACGTGCGCGCGTTCGGGGTCGTCGACCAGAAAGGGCCGCGGCATGTCCATCACGATGCTCAGGCCGGGCACTTTGTCGGCCAGCGGCAGCAGGGTGGCGGCCATGTCGATCGCCTCGTTGCCGCGGATCTGGCTGACTGCCTCGCGCACGTCGCTGAGCAGCAACCGCGCCAGCGTGTGCGCCTGGCCGACGTGCTCGTGGGCCTGCCCGGCGGTGAGGTGACTGGCGACCTCGAGGTTGAGGCTCAGCGCGGTCAGGTGGTGGCCGAGCAGATCGTGCAACTCGCGCGAGATGCGGGTGCGCTCGTTGACGCGCACGCTTTCGGCGAGCAGGGTGCGGGTCGCACGCAGCTCGGCATTGAGCCGGCGCTGCTCGTCGCGGGCCTGCGCCTGCTGCCTGGCGACCATGCTGGTGACAAACACGAAGCCGGTGAGGCCGACATACAGCATCGCCTGCATCACCGCTTCCAGCCACGACATCTCGATCCAGCGGTGGTAGACCGGCACGATTACCAGTTCGCTGAGGATCAGCAGCCCGAGACCGACCGACACCGACAT
Source organism: Luteimonas sp. (assembly GCA_050737635.1). Lineage (GTDB taxonomy): Bacteria > Pseudomonadota > Gammaproteobacteria > Xanthomonadales > Xanthomonadaceae > Luteimonas. The sequence goes on from JBOHYD010000056.1 coordinate 2,427, forward strand.
CAGCCATGGGAACACGCTCGCCGCGACCATCAGCAGGATGCTGCCGAGGCCGCTGCGGCTGTAGTAGCTGATCGCCACCGCGCTGAAGGTCAGCAGCACCAGCAGCACGTAGTCGAGCGCGCCGGCGCGGCGCACGCTGAGGGTGCGCGTCAGCAGCGCATAGCTGAACCCAAACACCGCCCAGGCCATCCAGGCCTGCCAGGCCAGGCCGGTCGCGGCCTCGCCGGCCTGCATCGCCGCATCCATCGCGTCGATGCTGTCATCGAGCGGCGCCTGCGACAGCACCAGCAGTGGCAGCCCGATCACCGCCCAGGTGAACAAGCCGGCGTAGCGCAGGAGACGCGTGGGATCGAGGCGCGCGAGCATCCCGGCATGGTAGGCGCAATCCGCGCGCGGCGAGTCCACCGAAAGTCATGCCCGCGTGCCAGCGCGACGCACCCGACCGGATCCGTGCTTCGCGACGGTTGTCGCGGCATGCGATACTTCGTCACCGATCGCGACGCGGTTCGTGTCCCGCCGGAACCGCCGATGTTTGCCGTGAAGTGAGGGAGTCAGGAATGTCGATCGTCGTCCGCGACGTGCGCGAGCACGAGCTGGATTCCATCCTTGCCCTGAACAACGCCGCCGGCCCCAGCATCCTGCCGCTCGACGCCGCGCGCCTCCGTCGCTTCTTCAACGCCGCCGAATATTTCCGCGTCGCCGAGCGCGACGGCATGCTGGCGGGGTTTCTGGTCGGCTTCGGCTCGGAGTCGGGCCACGACAGCAGCAACTTTCAGTGGTTCCGCGAGCACCACCAGCACTTCTTCTATATCGACCGCATCGTCGTCGCCAGCCGCCGCCGCGGTGGCGGCATGGGCCGCGCGTTCTACGCCGACGTGCAGACCTATGCCGAGCTGCGCTACCCGACCATGGCCTGCGAGGTATTCATCGAGCACGACAGCGACTCGGCGCGGGTGTTCCACGGCAGCATCGGTTTCCAGGAAGTCGGCCAGCACGTGATGCCCGGACGCGAGGGCGAAGCGCCCGGCATCCGCGCATCGATGCTGATGAAGCCGCTATGCAGCTATGCCTGGGTGCGCGAACAGTACGGCGACGCGTTGCCCAACGCGCCGTGGCTGTCGCAACCGCGGCAGGCGCTGGCGGCACCGCGCGCGAGCGATGCCGCCTGACATGGCCGCGACGCCCGCCGCGACCGCCGTCGACTACACGCCCGCCGGCGAACTCAAGATCGGCCAGGTCGGCATTGCCAACCTGCGCGTGCGCACGCTCGATGTCGCCCTGCTGGCATCGGAAATGCGCGACCGCATCGCGCGCGCGCCGAACCTGTTTGCGCGCGCAGCGGTGATCGTCGATTTCGGCGGCCTCGCCGCCACGCCCGACACCGGCACCGCGCGGGCGCTGATCGACGCGTTGCAAGACGCCGGCGTGCTGCCGGTGGCGCTCGCCTACGGCAGCAGCGACAACGCCGCGCTCAGCGTCGCGCTGGGGTTGCCGTTGCTGGCCAAGTTCCGCGCGCAGTACGAGGCTGGCACCGCGACGAAAGAAACCGCGACCGACTCGACCGCAGCCATCCCTGGCGCGGCCTTTCCGGCTGCGGATACCCCGGCCCGGCCATCCGTGGCCGAGCGCTCGGCAGCGCACGAGCCAGTGGCTCGTGAGCGCGCTACCTCGCCCGGCCTGATCCAGTCGACGCCGGTGCGCTCCGGCCAGCAGATCCATGCCGAAAACCGCGACCTGACCGTGCTCGGCACCGTCGGCGCCGGGGCTGAAGTGATCGCCGACGGTTCGGTGCATATCTATGGCGCGCTGCGCGGCCGCGCGCTGGCCGGCGCGCAGGGCGACGAGCGCGCGCGGATCTTCTGCCGCGAGTTCCACGCCGAACTGGTCGCCATCGCCGGCCACTACAAGGTGCTCGAAGACATTCCGAAGGAACTGCATGGCAAGGCGGTGCAGGTCTGGCTCGAGAACGAGATATTGAAGATTGCCGCTTTAGGTTGATGGGGAGACGTTGGAGGAGAGAGGAGAGAGGGGAAGGCAACAGCAAACGCAACGCGCTCTTCGTCTCCCGTCTCTCGTCTAACGTCTCCCGCCCCACCCTTGGCCCGATAACCCCCATCCGGAGAACCCCCATTGGCCGAAATTCTCGTAGTCACCTCAGGCAAGGGCGGCGTCGGCAAGACCACCACCAGCGCGAGCATCGCCTGCGGTCTCGCGCGGCGCGGCAAAAAGGTCGCGGTGATCGACTTCGACGTCGGCCTGCGCAACCTTGACCTGATCATGGGCTGCGAGCGCCGCGTGGTATACGACTTCGTCAACGTCACCCACGGCGAAGCCAGCCTCAAGCAAGCGCTGATCAAGGACAAGCGCTTCGACAACCTCCACGTGTTGGCCGCATCGCAAACCCGCGACAAAGACGCACTCAACAAGGAAGGCGTGCAGAAGGTGCTCGACGATCTCGCCGCCGACGGCTTCGACTACATCGTCTGCGACTCGCCGGCCGGCATCGAAAAAGGCGCCTTCCTGGCGATGTATTTCGCCGACCAGGCAATCGTCGTGGTCAATCCCGAAGTGTCCAGCGTGCGCGACTCCGACCGCATCCTCGGCCTGCTCGACTCCAAGACCCGCAGGGCCGAAAACGGCCAGACGCTGAAGGCCAACCTGCTGCTCACCCGCTACAACCCGCAGCGCGTCGAAGGCGGCGAGATGCTGTCGATCACCGATGTCGAGGAAGTGCTGGGGCTGAAGACCATTGGCGTGATCCCGGAATCCGGCGACGTGCTCAACGCCTCCAACAAAGGCGAGCCGGTGATCCTCGACATGACCTCCTCGGCCGGCCAGGCCTACGACGACGCCGTCGGCCGACTGCTCGGTGACGACAAACCGATGCGCTTCACCCAGGTCGAGAAGAAGGGTTTCTTCAGCAAGATCTTTGGAGGTTGAACATGGGACTGTTCGATTTCCTCAAGGCCAAGACCAACACCGCCTCGATCGCCAAGGAGCGCCTGCGCATCATCGTCGCGCAGGAACGCAGCCACCGCGGCGGGCCCGACTATCTGCCGATGCTGCAGCGCGAACTGCTCGAAGTAATCCGCAAATATGTCAGCGTCGACGGCGATGCGGTCAGGGTCGACCTGGTCAAGGACGGCGAGCACGACGTGCTCGACATCTCGGTGTCGCTGCCCGACGAGCGCGCGTCGGCGGCCTGAGCGCGACGCAGCTCCAGTAGGAGCGGCAGCAACCGCGACGCCTTCCCATGACCCCTGAAACAAGCGCACATCCGCGCCTCGCGGTTGACGGTGCAGCATTCGCCGCCGCCGCTCCCATAGTGGACCGCGGCGATGTGCTGCGTCTGCAGGACATCGCTGTCCGCGACGCCGCCGATCTGCTCGCGCGCCACGGCCTGCAGCTCGTGCTGGTCGACGATGGCACGGCGATCCCCGGCAGCTACTGGGGCGAGTCCGAAGCCGGCGTGATCGGCTGCACCGTGCATGCGCGCGGCGATACGCCGGTGCATTCGCTGCTGCACGAGGCCTGTCACCTGATCGTGCTGCCGCCGGAGCGTCGTGCCGCAGTGCACACCGATGCGACCGATAGCGACGCCGAGGAAGACGCGGCCTGCTACCTGCAGATCGTGCTCGCCGACACGCTGCCTGGCGTCGGCAGCGCGCGGCTGATGGCCGACATGGACGCCTGGGGCTACAGCTTCCGCCTCGGCTCGGCGCGTGCGTGGTTGGAGCGCGATGCCGACGACGCACGCGACTGGCTGCTCGCACGCGGACTAGTCAAGTCGAGGAACGAGTGAAGAGAAACGAGAAACGAGTGATCTGACCTCAGCAAGCCCAGCACTTTCACTCGTTCCTCGTTCCTCACTTCTCTTCACTGCTTGCCTTGTTATCTCCAGTGCCACGAGAGACCGGCAACGCCCGTTGCATACTTGCGGCACCGCCGACCAGCCTCTAGCCTGCACGCTTGCTGACACGGCTGGGGAAGTACGTGACCCAAATCCATCGCCAGATCGCGTTCGTCATCATTGCCATCGCCACGTCGCTATCGGCCTGCAAGCGCGACACCGCTCCCGCCGACCCGGTCATCCCGAAAAACGAAACCGCCGATGCGTTCATCGCCCGCGTCAACGCCGAGTACCGGGCGATGTATCCCGAGCTCACCGCGTCGCAGTGGCTGTCGAGCACCTATATCGGCGGCGACAGCAAGCTGATTGCGGCCAAAAGCAATGAGCGCTTCCTGACCCGGCTCAACCAGTGGCTGGATCAGGCCAGGCGTTTTGAAGGCCAGCCGATGTCGCCGCAGACCGCGCGCGCGATCACCCTGCTCAAGCTCGGCACCGCGATGCCGCCGCCGCGCGACCCGGCAAAACTCGCGCAGCTCACCGCGATCGCCAGCGACATGGAAGGCAACTACGGTGCCGGCGCTTACTGCAAGACCGTCGACGGCAAGCGCAACTGTCGCCAACTCGGCGATCTCGAAGACGTACTGCGCAGCAGTCGCGACTACGACCGACAGCTCGACGCATGGCAGGGCTGGCACGCAACCGCGATGCCGATGCGCGAGGACTACGCAACGTTCGTGACTTTGGTCAACGACGGTGCGCGCGACATGGGCTATGCCGACGCCGGCGAGATGTGGCGCTCCGGCTACGACATGGTGCCGGCCGAATTCGCCGCCGACACCGACCGCCTGTGGACCCAGGTCAAGCCGCTGTACGAGCAACTCCACTGCTATGCGCGCACGCGATTGCAGGCGCGCTACCAGCAACGCGGCGCGGTCGGCAACACCGGCCTGCTGCCTGCACATCTGATGGGCAATCTGTGGCAGCAGGACTGGAGCAATCTCTGGGACCTGCTCGCGCCCTACCCCGGCGTCGATGGCCTCGACATCGGCACCGCACTGCAAAAGCAGTACCAGAGCGGTCTCAACGACCTGCTGGTCGTCGAGAGCGAAACCATGCCGGCCACGCGCGAGGCCGATGTCGTGCACATCGCGCAGAATGACCAGGCGCGACGCATGACCGAGCGCGCGCAGGATTTCTACGTCTCGCTCGGCATGCCCAAGCTGCCGGCGAGCTACTGGCAGCGTTCGCAGTTCATCAAGCCGCGCGACCGCGACGTGGTCTGCCACGCCAGCGCCTGGGACATGAACCTCACCGGCGACGTGCGCACCAAGATGTGCATCAAGCCCAACGCGGGCGACTTCGCCACCATCTACCACGAACTCGGTCACGTCTATTACTACCTCGCCTACAACAAGCGCCCTCTGCTGTTCCAGACCGGTGCCAACGACGGCTTCCACGAAGCGATCGGCGACACCATCGTGCTGGCGATGACGCCCGGCTACCTGCACGCGATCGGTCTCATCGACCAACCGCAGATCGACCAACAGGCATTGATCGGCACGCAGATGCGCATGGCACTGTCGAAGGTGGCGTTTCTGCCGTTCGGGCTGATGATCGACCGCTGGCGCTGGGGCGTGTTCGACGGCTCGATCACGCCCGCCGGCTATAACGCCGCGTGGTGGCGGTTGAAGGCGCAGTACCAAGGCGTCGCCCCGGCCACTGCGCGCGGCGAGCAGTTCTTCGATGCCGGCGCGAAATATCACGTGCCCGCCAACACCCCGTATACGCGCTACTTTCTGTCGCACATCCTGCAGTTTCAGTTCTACAAGGCGCTGTGCGATGCGTCCGGCCATCGCGGCCCGCTGTACGCCTGCAGCTTCTACGGCAGCAAGGCCGCCGGTCAAAAATTTCAGGCGATGCTCGAAAAAGGCGCCAGCCAGCCATGGCCGCAAACCATGCGCGAACTCACCGGCGGCGAAACCATCGACGCCGCTGCGTTGCTCGACTACTTCGCGCCGCTGCAGGGCTGGCTGAAGCAGCACAACGAGGGGCAAAGCTGCGGGTGGATGATGCCGGCGGTGACGGCTTCATATCAGACAGATAAAGCGCCTTAGCCAGGCTCGCCCGATAACGGCTCGGCAAAAGCCGCGCAGATGCGCGGCTTTCCGGTGCAGCGATGGGCGCGCAACCAGGGTAGCGATCCCGGGCGGCGATCAGGGCCGTCGCGCGAGCGCCTCGACGTCCTTGGATTTCGGCAACAGATCCTGCTTGCTGACCTTGAGCACGCCGAGCGTCAGCAGCGGGCAGGCCACGAACACCGACGATGCGATCACGATCACCGCGCCGACCATGTGGGTCAGCGCCAGACCTTCGAGCGAGCCGCCGCCGTACAGAAACAACGCCAGTGCCGACAGGAAGAACATCACCCCGGTGATGATGGTGCGCGACAGCGTCTGGTTGATCGAGCGGTTGAGCACTTGCAGCGGCTCGACGCGCAGAGTGCGGAAGTTTTCGCGCACGCGGTCGAACACCACGATGATGTCGTTGATCGCGAAACCCATCACCGACAGCAGGCCGGCCAGCACGGTCAGGTCGAACTCGCGTTCGGTCAGCGACATGTAGCCGACCGTCAGCAGCAGGTCGAACACCGCGGTCACGCTCGCGGCCACCGCAAACTTCCATTCGAAGCGGAAGGCGATGTAGATCAGGAACCCGACCAGCATGAACACCGCGGCATACACGCCGTTGAGCGCCAACTCCTTGCCGACCTGCGGGCCGACAAACTCGTTGCGCAGCACGGTGGCGGTATTGTCGGGCGCGGACACCGCCGTCAGCACGGTCTGCGCGGTGCGGTTGTGGGCATCGGTGGTGTTCTGTCCGTCCTGCGGCTGCAGCCGGATCAGCAGGTCGCTGGCGCTGCCGAAGCTCTGCACCTGCGCGTTGTCGTAGCCGACCGCTTCGAGCCGCTGGCGCACCCCGTCGACATCGGCGGGTTTGTCGAAACGCACCTCGATGACGGTGCCGCCGGTGAAATCCAGCGCGTAGTGGAAGCCCTTGATGGCGATCACGCCGATCGACGCAAACAGCAGCAGCAGCGTGACGGTCAGCGCGATGTAGCGACCACGCATCACGTCGAAGCGAGTGTCGTTGGGAATCAGGTGCAGTGGGAACAGTTTCATGGCTGTGCGTGGCATCCCTTAGATGGCGACCGACTTGAGCTTCTTGCGACGGCTGTAGATCAACGTCGCCATCGCCCGCGAGACCGTGATCGCGGTGAACATCGACGCGAAGATGCCGATGATCATGGTGGCGGCAAAGCCCTTCAGCGGACCGGAGCCAAACGCGTACAGCGCCACGCCGACGATCAGGCCGGTGAGATTGGCGTCGAGGATGGTGCCGCCGGCCTTGTCGTAGCCGGCCGCGATCGCGGACTTCGGCGGCACGCCGTTGCGCAGCTCTTCGCGGATGCGCTCGTTGACCAGCACGTTGGCGTCCACCGACAGGCCGACCGACAGCGCCAAGCCGGCGAAGCCGGGCAAGGTCATCGTCGCGCCGAATTTGGACATCACCGCAACCACGATCAGCAGGTTCAGCAGCAGTGCAATCGAGGTCAATACGCCGAACATGCGGTAGTAGATAGTGAAGAACACCAGGGTGAACAGGAACGAGTACACCACCGCGGTGATGCCGCGCTCGACGTTTTCGGCGCCGAGGCTGGGGCCAACCACGCGCTCCTCGATGAAGTCCATCGGCGCGGCCAGCGAGCCGGCGCGCAGTTGCAGCGCGAGGTCGTTGGCAAACTGTGCGCTTTCGAGACCGGTGGTCTGGAAGTTCTTGCCGAACACGCCCTGGATGGTGGCCGCATTGATGACCTGCTCGGTGGTGCGCGTGCTGCGCACTTCCTTGCCGTCGACCATACTCACTTCCTGGACGCGCTCGATGTACACCACCGCCATCTGCTTGCCGACGTTCTGCGAAGTGAAGTCGAACATGCGCTGGCCGCCGGGGCCGTTGAGTGTGACCGACACCGCCGGCGTGCCGCTCTGTGGGTCGGGCGCAGCGCGCGCGTCGACCAGCTGCTCACCGGTCGCGATCACGCGTTTGCTGAGCAGGATCGGGATGGGCTTGCCATCGGTGCCGAGATCCTTGAGGTAATACACGCGTGCCTCCGGCGGCACGCTGCCGCTGGCAACCGCATCGGCGGCGTTGCCGTCGATCACCGCGCGGTATTCGAGTGTTGCGGCGGCGCCGATGATGCGCTTGGCCTCCGCGGTGTCCTGCACACCCGGCAGTTCGACCACGACGCGGTCGTTGCCCTGGCGTTGGATGATCGGCTCGGTGACGCCGAGCAGACTGATCCGGTTGCGCAGCGTGCCGAGGTTTTGCTCGATCGCGTTGGCGACGATCTGATTGACTTCGATCTCCGGCACGCGCGCCACCAGCGAGCCGCTCTCCACGCTCAGCTGCAGGGTCGTCAGCGCCTTGGCGATCACCGCGCGCGCCGGCTCGACCTGTACGCCGGGCACGAGGCTGACGTGGATGCTGTTGTCGCTGCGGCGCTCGACGGAGTCGTAGCCGATGCGACCGTCGCGCAGCGCGACGCGCACGTCCTCGGCATAGGCGTCGAAGCGCTTGTCGAGCGCGGCCTTCTGGTCGACCTGGAGCAGAAAGTGCACGCCGCCCTGCAGGTCGAGACCGAGCAGCATCGGTTGCGCATACACATACTCGAGCCACTTCGGCGCGGTCGAGGCTAGGTTCAACGCCACCACATAGTTTTCGCCCAGCGCCGGGCGCAGCGCATCGGCGGCCTTGGTCTGTGCGTCCAGCGCCGGCAGGCGCACCAGCAGATTGTCGCCGTCCACGGCCACCGACTTCGGCGTCACACCGGCACTGGTCAGCGCGCTCAGCACCTTCTGACGCAGCGCGTCGTCGAGCTGCGCGCCGCGGCTGGCGGTGATCTGCACCGATGGGTCTTTGGGGAATACGTTGGGCAGCGCATACAGCACGCCGAGCAGTATCACCACCAGGATCAGGGCATATTTCCAACGGGGAAATTCAAGCATCGGTGCAGTTCCGGAACGTGGTACGGGGCGCTTGCCGCTAGGGCGCGCGTGGCGGAGCCGGTGCCGAGTACCTCGGCGCGTCCAACGCGTTGGCGACGGACCTCGGCAGGCAGGTCAGACGCCGCTCAGGCCGACTTGAGCGTGCCCTTGGGCAGCACATTGCCGATCGCGGCCTTCTGCACGCGCACGCGCACGTTGTCGGCGATCTCGACGGTGATGAAGCTGTCGCCGATCTCGCGGACCACGCCGGCGAGGCCGCCGTTGGTGATCACCTCGTCGCCGTTGCCGAGCTTGTCGAGCATGCCGCGATGCTCCTTGGCGCGCTTCATCTGCGGACGAATCATCAAAAAATACATCACCGCGATCAGCACCACGGGCATGATCAGGAAGCTCAACCCACCGCCGGCAGCGGGCGCGGCGGCCTGGGCATGGGCGGGGGCGATCAGCAGGTCGAGCAGATTGGGCACGGTCATTTCGGTCGTCCACGGGCAAAATAGCTGGTGATTATGGCATGCGGCTGGAGCGGCGGGCTTTCAAGCGCGGCGATGGGGCGGATGCCTTAAGCCGTTGTCGTCAGTGATCAGCTCCCTCCCCGTCAAGGGGAGGGAGCCAAAATCAAGCGTGCACCTTCACGCGACCACTAACGCCGCGCCACGTAGAAAGCCTCGCGGAACTCCGCGAAGGTTCCTGCTGCGATCGCGTCGCGCATGCCGGCCATCAGGCGCTGGTAATACCAGAGGTTGTGCAGGGTGCCGAGGATCGGCGCGAGCATCTCGTTGCAGCGGTCGAGATGGCGCAGGTAGGCGCGGCTGTAGCCGCTGCTGCAAGCATGACAACCGCAACCTTCCTCAATCGGCCGCGTGTCCTGCTCGTACTTGGCGTTGCGGATACGCACCGTGCCGACGCTGGTGAAATAGTGGCCGTTGCGCGCGTTGCGCGTGGGCATCACGCAGTCGAACATGTCGACGCCGCGCGCGACGGCCTCCACCAAGTCCTCGGGCCGGCCGACGCCCATCAGATAGCGCGGGCGGTCGGCGGGCAGCTGCGGCGCGGTGTGTTCGAGCATCGCATTGCGCTCGGCCTCGGGCTCGCCGACCGCGAGGCCGCCGATCGCATAGCCGTCGAAGCCGATCTCCTTCAAACCCTGCGCCGATCGCGTGCGCAGATCGTGGTGCACGCCGCCCTGCACGATGCCAAACAACGCCGCATCGTTGCCCTCGTGCGCGCGACGGCTGCGTTCGGCCCAACGCAGGCTAAGTTCCATCGACGCGCGCGCGGCGTCTTCGCTCGCGGGAACACCATCGATCAAATATGGCGTGCACTCGTCGAAGATCATCACGATGTCGGAGTCGAGAACCTTCTGGATGCGCATGCTCTCCTCCGGCCCGAGGAACACCGTCGATCCGTCGGTCGGCGCGTTGAAGGTCACACCTTTCTCAGTGATCTTGCGGCGGTGCGCGAGCGAGAACACCTGAAAGCCGCCGGAATCGGTGAGGATCGGCCCGTCCCAGCGCGAAAATCCGTGCAGGCCGCCGTGCGCGGCGATCACGTCGAGGCCCGGCCGCAGATACAAATGAAAGGTGTTGCCGAGCACGATCTCGGCGCCGAGCGCCCGAAGCTGATCCATCGTCACGCCCTTGACCGCGCCGCGCGTGCCGACCGGCATGAACGCCGGCGTCTCGACGGTGCCGCGTGGGAAACGCAACCGGCCACGGCGCGCAAGACCGGCGGTGGCGAGAAGCTGAAATGACATGCGGCCCATGGGAGTCGTGATCGATGTGTGGAATGACGCGATGGATGCAAGCGTAGGTTTTGCCGGCCCGGTCGATGATCGGCGGACATGAAAATTCATTTTTTGGAAGCGTGACGCCGATCTCTTGACAAGGTTTTGAAATCGGCATTAAATCGCCCAGGTTGTTAAGTGATGCTTTACTCACGCCTCGCTGCAATTCCTGGTGGTCGCGACTGACGTCCGCTGTCGAGCGTTTTGAGAGAGTCAAGCGCATGCGCTTGAGAATGCCGCCGAAAGCTTATAGAGCTATAAGGAGCGCATCGCCCGCCCTCGAATCCGCCTCTTTCTTCACGCGCCTTCATCCGCCTGGCTTGCCCTACGGGGTGATCTCTCGGCAGCGGCCATGCATTCGTCCCTGGCCGTACGGGGCTCCGAACCGATTGCAAGAATAGCCCACCGGGGTGGTTGCTCGCCCGGATTCCAGCACTGCACTTGAATTTTCGGGAAGCCCCGAAAGCTTCAACCGGGTCGCTCGACCCGGCGGACAGGGAAATCGTCGTTCACCAACCTGCGTAGGAGAAATGCCATGAGTTGCTCCACGGTATCCAGGACAGGTGTTGCCACCTGGTTTTGTTGCGGTCCGGCATTCGGACGTTGTGCTGCTGCTGGCGGCGGGGCCTGCGGCAATTGTAGGTCGGGCAGTCTGCACAGCGCCTGGCCGAACACTTCACAAGCCTGTTTCAATATCACGCGGCCGACGGATTGCGGCATCAGCCTTCCACGCCTGGGTTGCGGTGCGGCGATCTCGGTGAGAAGCGTGTGTACCGGCCGCTGCACCAATACCACCATCGCTGATTGCGGGCCGGATACCAACCGCTTCTGCGGCCAGTCCAGTAGCTGCGGCGGGATCACCGGGCGCGAACGGATCATCGACCTCACCGCCGCCGCCTTCGCTGCGATCGATAACCTCGATCGTGGAATCACTGCTGTACAAATCGACCGCTGAGGTGTGTGATGGCCAATATCAATCGACGTCAACTGCTCAAAGGCGCGGTGCTTGGCACCGCCGGCACGCTCAGCGCGGCGGCATTTTCAGTACTTGCGCAACCCGCACCGGATGATGCGACAGTGTTGGCGGCAGGGAGTGTGTCGCCGTTTTTCACCGAAGGATTGGTGCAAAGGATCGCGAAATCCACGATCACCGCACTCGATACCGAAAACCTCGTCCAGCACGTGGTGATCGCCGACAGCACGCGCGTCTGGAAAGGCGTGGACACCACGCTGGCAGACGTCAATCCCGGGGATTTTTTCTATGCCCGTGGCAGACGCGGGCTCGACGGTCACTTTATGGCCGAAACCATCTGGTTCAACATCGTGAGCTTGCCTGTCGAGATCATCGAGATCGAGCAATCGCGCATACAGTTCATCGATTCGCAGCAGACCCCAGGCATCGGCCGCTTTATGTCGCACTCCGTGGCTGTGCAAGGCGAACAGGCGGCCAGCCGTGATTTCTCGGCACTGTCCACCGGCAGCTACGTGCAGATCATCGGCGTGATGCAGCCGAAGACCGGCGAAATCGAAATCTCCAGGATCCTGATGTGACGACCATCAAAAAAAACTGCAGCGCCTGTGATGATTCGGCCGCGCGAGTCGCAACCTGGGGTCTGGAAGTCGAACTCGTGCAACGCCTAGTCACCGGAGCCAAACGTTCGGCGGCCTATCGCAAGATCCGCAACCAGTTGCTGGCGCGCTGCCCGGTCGACGTCTGGATCGAGGACGACATGGGCTTCGTTCACTTCAACCTGACCCAAGTGCAGGGCAGCGAACTTGGTTGGGCGATCTTTGCGATCGACCCCAGAGATGGCCAGCTCAAGGCCGCCAAGGTGCTGGTTCCGGATGCCCGCGGCGAAACCGTGATCGTGACCGAGCTCCACGTGGCCGAGGCGCTATCGCTGGCGGCATAGATACACGTGACGGCGAGAACCCCGGAGTTCCGGGGTTTTCCCAAGCCGTCTCGTCCGCACAGAGCCCCGCCGTCCGCGGCGGGGCGGTTTGAGGCTGGCTGATCGGCTCCGAGAAGCCGCAGCGACAGTTCCATGCCGTCGATTCCGCAAGCAAGATCGACCAGCTGCACTCTTGCCTAGTAGACAGCGCACGCGGTGTTCGGAACGATTCGACTCGATAGCCGGCGACCACGGCCGCGCCCGTGTCAGCTCTCCGGCCACAACAACATCGCATCGCCATACGAAAAAAACCGGTAGCCCCCGCGCACTGCATGCGCATAGCCGTCAAACACCCGGTCCTTGCCGGCGAACGCCGACACCAGCATCAGCAAGGTGGATTCCGGCAGGTGGAAATTGGTCAGCAGCGCATCCACCGAGCGGATGCGGTAGCCGGGGAAGATGAAGATCCGCGTCTCGCCGGCAAACGGCATCAAGATGCCGGCGTCATTGGCATCGCGGCGCTGCGTGGCCGACTCCAGCGCGCGCACGACCGTGGTGCCGACCGCGATCACCCGGCCGCCGGTGGCGCGGGTGCGACGGATCTTGTCGACCAGTTCGGCACCGACGTTCAACCATTCGGCGTGCATGCGGTGCTCGCGCACGTCGTCGACGCGCATCGGCTGGAAGGTGCCGGCCCCGATGTGGAGGGTGACGTGGCCGAACTGCACGCCGCGCACGCGCAGCGCGTCGAGCAATGCATCGTCGAAATGCAGGCCGGCAGTGGGTGCGGCGACTGCGCCGATCTCGCGCGCAAATACCGTCTGGTAGCGCTCGCTGTCGTCGATGCCCGGCTCGCGGTGGATGTACGGCGGCAGCGGCAACCGGCCGGCGTGCAGCAGCCAGTTTTCCAGAGACTCGCTGATCTCGAAGCGCAGCCGGTAGAACTCGCCCTCGCGCCCGAGCACCTCGGCCTCGCCGCCGGCATCGAGGGTGATGCGAGCGCCGGCCTTCGGCGACTTGCTGACCCCCAGTTGCGCGCGCGCCTCGTTGCCACCGAGCAGTCGCTCGATCAGGATTTCGACGCGTCCACCGGTGGCCTTCTCCCCGAACAAACGCGCCGGGATCACCCGCGTGTCGTTGAACACCAGCAGGTCGCCGGGCGCGAGCAGCTCCGGCAGATCCGCGAACACGTGGTCCTCGAACTGCCGGTCGGAAGCACCGGCCGGCGGCGCAGGCGGTACCAGCAGCAAACGGCTGGCGGAGCGCTCGGGCAAGGGTGCCTGGGCGATCAGCTCGGGCGGCAGGTGGTAGTGGAAATCGGACTTCTTCAAGGCGGGCATGCGCTTGCGGGGGGGCATTGTAGCCCCCGCCAGCAGCGGCGCGCCCAGCGACTCAGCGCGCGATCGCGGGCAGCGCCGCACCGTCGAGGACGCGGGTATAGATGCGCCGCAGCGCGTCCAGGTCGGCCAGGGGGTCGGCCTCGAGCACCAGGAAGTCCGCCTCGCAGCCGGCCTCCAGGCAACCGATGCGCCGGTCGGGGAAGACCAGGCGCGGGGTGTCCTGGCTCAGCAGGCGCAGCAGCTCCGCCGGGGTGAATACGTCGAGCGTGCGCAGGTAATCCACTTCTGCCAGCACCGTGTTGCCGAACAGATCCCTGCCCAGCGCCAGGCGCACGCCGGCCGCCTTCAGCCGCTGCAGATTCTCGCGCTGCAGAGCCTGCACTGGCACCTGCTTGGCCGGGTCCTCGCCGGGGATCGCCTTGGCGAGCACCGCGGTGGTCACCACTACCACGCCTCGCCGGGCGGCCTGCGCGATCGCGGTGTCGCTAAGTCGGTAGTCGGCGGCGGTCTTGCCCTTGAAGAAATGGTTGCCCGGCAGGTGCGCGATGATGTCCGCGCCCGCTGCCACCGCCGCGGCGAAGTCCGCCGCCGAGGTGACGTGCACGGCCACGCGCAGCCTTTCTTTGTGCGCCTTGGCGACGACGGCGTCCAGCACCGCGGGCTCGAGCCCGTTCTTGCCGAAGTAGGCGGGATCGCCACGATGGCTGGCGTCCTCGCTGTGCACAAGGATCGCCTTGACCAGATCCGGCCGGGCCATGCGCACCAGCGGCCATTTGCGATCGACGTCGGCGACCTGGTCCATCACCAGGTAGCTGCGGTCGTACAAGTGCTCGGGCTGGAGCTCGGGGTCGATGCTGCGCCAGCTCTGGAGCGTCATGCCCAGGGGATGGCCGTCGCTGCTGGAAATGCAGGCGCTCGCGAAGGCTACGCCGACCTTCCCGCCATGCTTCGCCTTCTCCTTGACCACTTCGACCTGATCCGGGCTACCGCACATCATGGCGGCATAGAACACGCCGTCTTCGACATAGCGGCCGTGGAAGTTGTCCCAGCCGTAGGGGTTCTGCAGGTTGTGGTTGTGCGCCTCGCCATACGGCGGCACCACCCAGCGCGCGCCCAGGTCGACGCGCGCATCCACCTGCGCCGGCCGCTGCGTCTGCAGCACGCCATCGACGGCATAGCGCGTACCGGTGTGGAAGCGGGTGCCATCGAACCAGCGCGCGTTGGCGTATTCGACGGTGGCTGCCGACACGGGCGCGGCCAGCAAGGGAAACAAAAGCGCAAGCACAGTGCCGAGCGCGCGGGAAGCAGCGGGACAACAAGCCGTCATCGAAAGTCTCCGCGATCTGGTGAGTAAAATAAGCAGTCGTGTCACCAGCCGCCACCTGAGTTAGTCGGCCTCCGTATCATCGAGATTGGCGCGTCAAAGCAACCGAGCTGCGCGACCTTGAGCCGCGAGCAGCGCCACGGCTTTTCGGTCAAAGGATACGAAGGTTTCAGCGCCCAGCCAGCGACCCTCGAAGTCGATGACACCATCAGCAAAATCGCCGCCCGCATCGAGCACGGTCAGGCCGGCCTCGACGGCGGGCCGGTTCACCTCGATATTTTGCGTCTCAATCAGTTGCCGAATCGTCGCGGCGATATCGGCGCGCGGCACGTCATAGCTGCGGTGGAGCACCCACGTCAACTCGCAGAGCGCATGCAAACTCACGGCAACGGTTTCGGCCTGTTCGAGTTCCTTGATCGCTGCGCGAGCCTGCGCAAGGTCATCCTCAACGATGGCACGCAGCAGGACGTTGGTATCGGCGATGATCTTCATTCGCCCGCGCCGGCGTGCGCGGCAGCATCGCTAATGGCGTCGTTGATTTCTTCAATGGACAACACCCTGCCGTTCGTCTTGTCTTTCAGGCACCCGGCTAAGGCTTGAATCGCACCAGTGGGTCGGGCCGCCTTCAATGCGGCCTTGCCGCCGGGTAGCAGGTCCAGTTCAATCTTCTCTCCCGGCTTGATGCCAAGGTGTTGCAGCACATCCTTGCGGAACGTGACTTGTCCTCGAGCGGTAACGGTCAATGTGGTCATAGCGATGTCCTCGTTGCCCGGCCATTGTAATGCGATATCGCATTACTTTCAATACCATCATTTGGCAATTTGATGCTAAGCCGCAAAACAAGTGTTTCACGATATCTTCGCAGCAGCTACTCATACTGGCACCGTAGCGCCTCCCAAAATGTGCGGAAAATACTGCCGCTATACGCCACCATACGAAAACCAGTTTTAATAGTTATCCGCCTATGTTGGTCGGTTACATGCGCGTGTCGTCGGACTCCGACCGACAGAGTACGAACCTGCAACGCGACGCGTTGCTCCTTCCAACAACGGACGAATCTGGTCGAATTGGGTGCGGCTGATGTCGCTTGGGTATCGGGGTCTCATGCCGCATCGTCAAAGCACAAGGAGACTTTGAACAATCTCTAAGCTAACGTTCGAACTTCGCCGACAGAATAATCGCCGAGGTCGTCCGCTCGACCCCGTCCAGCGCGCCGATGCGGTCGGTCAGCTCATCCATCTCCGACACGGTCGGGACCACGCCCAGCGCGATCAGGTCGAATGGCCCGCTGACCGAATGCAGCGCACGTACTCCCGGCATCGCGTGCAGCGCAGCAGTCACCGATGCCATCCGTTTGGGCAGCACGGTGATCATGATGTGGGCGCGGATGTGGCCGCGCTCGGCCTCGTCGTGGACGCGCACGGTGTAGCCGTCGATCACGCCCTGCCGCTCCAGCCGCTCGATCCGGCTGTGCACGGTGGTGCGCGACAGCTTCAGCCGGCGTGCGATCTCCGCGGTCGAGGCACGCGCGTTCTCACGCAGCACGGACAGCAGGCGCTGATCGGAGTCGGTAATTTTCATGAGCAAAGCCAGGTTCGTCGAATCGACGAAATTATCTAATATTTCGTACAACTACCTACTGTTGATCGACGATTTAATCCAGATAATAGGAACATCGCGTTCCGACTTTGGAGGACCCTATGGCCGTTATCGATCGACTCGCCCCCCTGCGCGCCCACGCTGGCCGCCGCCGCACCGATGGCCTGGACGACACCACCATCGCCCGCTTCGCCACCCGCCATGCCGATCTGATCGAGGCGATCGAGGCGGCCTCCCAGGAGCACGAGCGACTGAAGGACGACTTCGCCGAGCTGCTCGACCTCGACGAGGACGCGCAGATCCAAGCCGTGCAGGCCGGTTACATCAATTTCTACCCGGACGATGGGATCAACCCGTACATCGCGCTGACCGCCCGTGGCCCGTGGATCATCACCCTCAAGGGTGCCGTGCTGCACGACTCCGGCGGCTACGGCATGCTCGGTTTCGGCCACGCGCCGGCGGCGATGCTCGACGCCATGGCCAAGCCGCAGGCGATGGCCAACATCATGACCCCGTCGCTGGCGCAGCTGCGCTTCGAGCGTTTGTTGCGCGCCGCGATCGGTGCCCACCGCGGGGGTTGTCCGTACGCCAAGTTCATGTGCCTGAACTCGGGATCGGAATCGGTCTCGCTGGCCGCACGCATCGCCGACGCCAATACCAAGCTGATGACCGACCCGGACGCCAAGTACGCCGGGCGCGCGATCAAAGGCGTCGTCGTCAAGGGCAGCTTCCACGGCCGCACCGAGCGTCCGGCGCTGTATTCGGACTCCTCGCGACCGGCCTACGTGAAACATCTGGCCAGCTTCCGCGACGAGAACTCGGTGCTGAGCGTTGAACCCTACGACATCGATGCCTTGAAGAAGGTCTTTGCCGACGCCGATGCCCACGGCTGGTTCATCGAGGCGATGTTCTTGGAGCCGGTGATGGGCGAGGGCGACCCGGGCCGAGGCGTACCAGTCGGTTTTTATGCCGCCGCGCGCGCGCTCACCCGCGGCCACGGCTCGCTGCTGCTGGTCGACTCGATCCAGGCCGGCCTGCGCGCGCACGGCGTGCTGTCGATCATCGATTACCCCGGTTTCGAACACGTTGAAGCCCCGGACATGGAGACCTACTCCAAGGCGCTCAACGCCGGCCAGTACCCGCTGTCGGTGCTAGCCGTGAGCAAGCACGCCGCCGAGCTGTACCAGAAGGGCCTGTACGGCAACACCATGACCAGCAACCCGCGCGCACTCGACGTGGCCTGCGCGGTGCTGGCGCAGGTGACGCCCGCGTTGCGCGAGAACATCCGCGCGCGCGGTGCCGAGGCGGTGGCGAAACTGGAGACACTCAAGGCCGAACTCGGCGGGCTGATCACCAAGGTGCAGGGCACCGGCCTGCTGTTTTCGTGCGAGCTGGCTCCGCAGTTCAAGTGCTACGGGATCGGTTCGACCGAGGAATGGCTGCGCGAGCGCGGCATCGGCGTGATCCACGGCGGCGTCAACTCGCTGCGCTTCACCCCGTCGTTCACCATCACCAGCGAGGAGATCGACCTGCTGGTGAGCATGGTCGGCCGCGCGCTGCGCGAGGGGCCGCGGCAGGAGCAGGCAGCGGCGGCCTGACTGCGCATCGGGCGGGGCGCGACAGTTTGCGACGACTGCGATCGCCGCCGCCGCGCACGAGGGGCATGCGCGCTGCCGCGTTTCGACAGCCCGCCGCGCATCCGGCAGACTCGCCGCCTTGCCCTTACCGCCGGTCGCCCGTGAAAGTCATCGAAGTCCGCCATCCGCTGGTCCAGCACAAGCTCGGCCTGATGCGCCGCAGCGATACCACCACCAAGAGTTTCCGCGAGCTGTCGGCCGAAGTGGCGACACTGCTGACCTACGAGGCCACCGCCGACCTCGACACCGAAGACGTCGATGTCGAAGGCTGGGCCGGCACCGTGCGCGTGCCGCGCATCAAGGGCCGCAAGATCACCCTGGTGCCGATCCTGCGCGCCGGCCTCGGCATGCTGCCCGGCGTGCTCGAACTGATTCCCGCCGCCAAGGTCAGCGTGGTCGGCCTGCAGCGCGACGAACACACCCTCGGCGCGATCGCCTACTACGAAAAACTGGTCGGCAACATGGCCGACCGCATCGCGCTGATCCTCGACCCGATGCTTGCCACCGGCGGCACGCTGATCGCAACCGTCGACATGCTCAAACGCGCTGGCGCGACGCGCGTCAAGGGCCTGTTTCTGGTCGCCGCACCCGAAGGCTTGAAGGCACTCGAAGCCGCGCATCCCGATGTCGAGGTCTTTGTCGCATCGATCGACCAACGCCTCAACGAACGCGGCTACATCCTGCCGGGCCTGGGCGATGCCGGCGACAGGATTTTCGGCACGCGGGCGGAGTAGCGCCGCTTATTTTCCGACGATCACTGCCTGCGCCTACTCCGTCCGCACTGTCATCGCGAGTGAAATCCGATGCCACGACGGCGTCGCGTCAGCCGGCGAGATAGCGCGACGGGCTGACGCCTTTGACGCGGCGAAAAGTCCGCGCAAAATGGCCGGGACTGGTAAAGCCGACCTGCAACGCGAGATCGAGGATCGCCAGCGCCGGGTCTTGCGTCAACAGCGCGGTCGCACGCTCGATCCGACGCTGCTGCAGATACGCCAGCGGCGTCATCCCGGTCGTCGCGCGGAAAGCGCGGTGCAGATGGCCCTCGGACAGACCAACGACAGCCGCCAGATCGCCGATCCGGATCGGTCCGTGCAGCTGCGCTTCGACATAGCCCTCGATCCGCCGCATCCGCCAGACCGACAAGCGTGCCATGTGCTTGCCGTCGTCGTGGTCATGGCGATCCAGGCAGCGTCTGGCCACATGCCGCGCGGCGGCGGCGGTGAGCGCGGCGGCATAGTCGCGATCGATGTCGCCGTCGGCGCGGAAGGCTAGTTCGAGTGCCAGCAGCAGCTGATGCAGAAACGGATCGTGCAGATTGCTGAGCGCGCGCAACGCCGACGTGGCGCGGTCATCGAGCAGTGCGGGATCCAGCGACAGCGACGCCCACCGCGCGCGCACCCCGGTCATGCTCAGATGCCGCGTGCAGCCTGCCGGCACGAACGACATCGCGCCGGCACGGTCCGCGCCGCGATAGCGGTGACCGCAATCCGCGCGCACATCGAGATGCTCGGCACCGCCGCTGACGGTCAACAGCAGCAGGTGGCTCGGCAGGCGGATCAGGCCTTCGACGCGTTCGGTGCGCTCGCGGCGCGCGCTGTCGAATGCTCCTCCGTCCCAGCACACGCGGCGCCAGTCGACCGCGAGCGGTTCGAACCGCCGTACTGCCTGGAATGCGCTGCTCATCGCCGATCGTCCGGTAGCGGATCACCGGCGCAGTATCGCGCATCGGCATCAGCATTCCGCGAAAAACATCAGCATCCGGCACAGGCGGCGCGCGGCACACGGCTAGGCTTGACGGCAGCCATCGATGATCGATCGCCGCCCCTCACCCTGACCGCGAGTGCCGCCATGCCCAACCGCCGCGACTTCCTGCTCGGCAGCTCCACCCTTGCGCTGGCCGCCGGCCCGCTGGGCCTGTTTGCCAACGCCGCGCAAGCGCAGAGCCCGCCCGCCACTGCGAGCGACACGCCCCTGCTGACGCGGCGGCTGCCGAAAAGCGAGCGCTCGCTGCCGCTGGTCGGGCTCGGTACCTTTCTGACCTTCGACCTGTTGCCAGGCGCCAACCGCGATCATCTGCGCGAGGTGGTGCGGCGCTATTGGGCGGCCGGCGGCCGGGTGATCGACACCTCGCCGCTGTACGGCATGGGCGAGGTCAATGTCGGTGCGTTCATCGCCTCACTGGACATCGGCGACGAGCTGTTCGTCACCAACAAGATCTGGTCCACCGGCGAGCATCTGTGGGACGAGAGCCACGCACGGCGCAGCCTGGACACGTCCTGCGAGCGACTGTGGCGCTCGCGCATCGACGTGATGCAGTGCCACAGCCTGGTCAACGTCGATGCGATCGTGCCGATGCTGCAGGCGTGGAAACGCGAGGGCCGGATCGGCCACGTCGGCATCTCGCATCACGAAAACACCTACATGCCGATCCTGACCGACTGGGTGTCGCGCGGCGCGGTCGATTTTGTGCATATGAATTATTCGATCTTCAACCGTCAAGCCGAGCAGCACCTGCTGCCGGCCGCGCAGCGCACCGGCACCGCGGTGCTGGTCAACATGCCGTTCGAGAAGGCGCGGCTGTTCAAGATCGTCGAAGGACGGCCGCTGCCCGATCTGGCGCGCGAGATCGGTGCGACCAGCTGGGCGCAGTATTTTCTGAAATGGGTGATCTCGCATCCGGCGGTGACCTGTGCCCTGCCCGCGACATCCAATCCCGATCACGTCAGCGACAACATGGGCGCACTGCGCGGTCCGCTGCCCGATGCCGCACTGCGCGAACGCATGGCGCAGCAGATGCGCACCATCCCCGGCTTCGACGCGCTCGCGCAGATGCCCTGGTATCCAGGCAAGCGCTATCCCGGCGTCATCAATCGCGCACAGACCGGCATCCGCGCGCGCGCGGCGGCATAAGCCTGCAGGCAGGCATCACCGAAACCCGCAATCCGGGTATCACCCGAGGCTGCGGGCGTGCAGTTCGGCCGTGTCGTGCGTGGTGCCAAATCGGCCGCGCTCGTCGCGAGCCAGCTGCGCGAGCGCGATGTCGGGATCGTGGGTGAAAAACAGATGCACGTTGCGGGCGAGCTTGTCGTCGAGAAACACGCGTTTCTCGTCGATCAGCAGCTCGGCATTGCGGTCATAGCCCATGGTGATCGGCACGTGCACCCATGGCTTGCCGGGCACCAGGTCGGAGCAGAACACCACGCCGCCGTGCGCTGAAGCAGGATCGTTGTCATTGGCAGCGCGCGCGCCGACGATCTCCGCGAGCATCAGCCCCGGCGTGTGGCCGTCGCTGTAGTGGAAGCGCACGCTGTCGCCAAGAACCGCCGCGCGGTCGCCATCGACGATCTGCAGGCGGCCGCTGTCTTCGAGCAGTTGCGGCAGCTCACCGATAAAGCTCGCGCGGTCGCGAGCATGCGGCTGCCGCGCACGCCGCCACTGCTCGGCACCGACCAAAAAGGTCGCGTTCGGAAACAGCAACTCCAGTGGCTTGCCTTCCGCCCACGGCGCGAGCAGGCCGCCGGCGTGGTCGAAATGCAGATGCGATAGCACCACAACCTCGATGTCGGCATGGTCGAAACCGGCTGCGCGCAGCGAGTCGAGCAGCACGTGGCGGTCTTCGACCACACCGTAGCGCTCGCGCAGCTTCGGCGCGAAGAACGCGCCGATACCGGTCTCGAACAGCACGGTCTTGCCGTTGAGCGGGCTCGCCAGCAGCGCGCGGCAGGCGAGCGCAATGCGGTTGTCGGCATCAGGCGCGAACCATTGCTGCCACATCGCGCGCGGCGCATTGCCGAACATCGCGCCGCCGTCGAGGCGCTGGCTGTTGCCGAGGATGGACCAGAGTTTCATGCGCGCATCCTTTGTGAAGGTACGCATAGCGTATCGCCGCCCGGCGTAACGCGACGTGCGCGACGCGATGTGCTGGCACGCCGATCGCTCAGCGCGGCTCCGGCGTCGCCGAAAAATAGAACACAAACTCGCCGTTCGCCGGCTCGGCCGCGACCACGTGCAGCGGTGCGATGCCGCCATCGCGCGATAACCGGCCCTCGCCGGTCGCGTCGGGCGCGCCTGCGCCGAACCGGAAGCGGCGGCTGTGCCAAGCCTTGACCGCGATACGGCTGCCGTTTGCCGTCGCGACGCGCAACGTGCCGGCGACGTCGATCGGCAGCGCGACGTTACGGCCGCCGCTGTCGTCGAGATCGTCGCTGACCAGGGCCATCAGCGGTTCGTCGTCGGTCTCGATGGTGAAGCGCCAGTCGGCGCTTCCCATCGCGCCATCGTGGCGCACCGCGATGCGTTCGAGCCGCAGCACAAAGCGCTCCGGCGGCTTCGGTACGGTCGCGGCCGGTGCCGCGCGTACCGCGGGCGCGGCCACACCGGGCCTTGCCGCATCGGCGGCGCGGTCGTTGCGCACGTTGACGTACACCGCGGTCAGCGACGCGATCAGCGCCGCTGCGCCGGTGAGGATCGCCGGCACGAGATGGACGATGGGTTTCTTGTCGGGCTCGGGCATCAGTGGCCGCAGCGATGGCGTGTCGGGTGTGGTTGAAACTCAGCGCGCGGACGGCTGCACTTTCACCGCACCCACCGGGTTGCGCGGATCGCTGCCGCCGCCGAGGGTGTTGTTGGTCTTGTTCCACTCGACCGTCTGCAGATTGCCCCAGACGTGACTGGATCTGGTGCCCCTGGATTCGTCGGCGATCGCCGCGTCGGGTGCGTCGACGCTGTGGCCCATCGCGCGCAGTGTCTTCACCGCATCGGCCGACAACGCTTTCGACTCCGCATCGATCACGTCCGGCATCCACTGGTGGTGGAAGCGCGGCAGCGCGGCGACCGCCTGCGCCTCCAGACCGGCGTCATAACCGAGGATGCCGAGCAGCACCATGGTGATGATGCGACTGCCGCCTGGGGTACCGAGCACCACGACGCGATCCTTCGACTCCATGAAGGTCGGCGTCATCGAACTGAGCATGCGCTTGCCGGCTTGCGGTGCGTTGGCGTCATAGCCCATCACGCCGAAGGCGTTGGGCGTGCCGGGCTTGAGCGCAAAATCGTCCATCTCGTCGTTGAGCAGCACCCCGGTGCCTGGCGCGATCAGGCCGCTGCCGTACAGCAGGTTCACCGTCTGCGTGCCGGCGACGCGGTTGCCGGCCGAGTCGATGATCGAAAAGTGCGTGGTCTCGTCGTCCTCGAGCGGCGTTTGCTGCCCGGACAGCAGGTCGCTCGGCGTCGCCTTGTCGGGGTTAATAGTCGCGCGCAGGCCGGCGGCGTAGTCCAGGCTGGTCAGCGTGCGCTGCGGAATCTTCACAAAGTCCGGATCGCCGAGATAGAAAGTGCGATCACGAAACGCGCGGCGCATCGTCTCGACCACCAGATGCGTGCGGTGCGCGTCGTCGAGCTTGTCGAGCTCCCAGCCCTGCAGCATCTGCAGCATCTGCGCCAGCGCGATGCCGCCCGACGACGGCGGCGGCGCGGTGACCACCTTCCAGTCGCGATACGCAAACCGCAACGGCGCGCGTTCGCGCACGCTATACGCGGCAAGTTCGGCGGCCGTCCACTGGCCGCCTTCGGCATTGACGCCGTTGACCAGCTGTTGCGCGATGTCGCCGCGATAAAAACCGTCGAAACCCTTGTCGGCGAGCGTCTGCAAGGTGCGCGCGAGGTCGGGCTGTTTGAAGATGTCGCCTTCCGCGATCGGCTTGCCGCCGGGCAGATACACCGCGCGCGTTCCCGGATAGCGTTCCATCACCTCGCGGCGTGCGGCATAGCCTCTCGACATCCGCGCGTAGACCGGAAACCCGTCGCGGGCGATGCCGATCGCCGGTGCCAGCGTCTTGCCTAGCGGCAGCGTCCCGTATTTTTCGGCCAGATGCACAAACGCCGCCGGCAATCCCGGGATACCCGCCGACCACGGCCCGTTGACCGCGCGATCGCGATTGAAGTCGCCGTTCTTCAGCAGATACTGCGCAGCGGTCGCCGCCACCGGCGCGGTCTCGCGCGCATCGACAAAGACATCCTTGGCGGATTTGGCGTCGTGCAGCAGAAAGAAGCCGCCGCCGCCAAGACCCGACGAGATCGGTTCGACCACCGACAGCGTCGATGACACCGCAATTGCAGCGTCGAAGGCATTGCCGCCGGCGCGCAGAATTTCGAGGCCGGCATCGGTGGCGAGCGCGTGGCCCGACGCGATCGCGGCACCTGGAGGATGCGCGGCGGCGCTGGCGGAAATGGCCGGTTTGGCGGGCGTGCCAGCGACTGCCCCGATGTCCTGCGCGCACGCGCCGGTGGCCAACAGCAGCATCGACAGCGCGACTGTCGGGATCAAGCGGCGCAAACTCATGCGGACTCCTTCTGCAGCCGGCGCAGCTTGGCCAGCAACTGTGGTTTGGTCTCCGGAAACGCCGGATCGGGGTCGATGCATTCGACCGGACACACCATCACGCACTGCGGCTCGTCGAAGTGGCCGACGCACTCCGTGCAGCGCGCCGGATCGATCACGTAGACGGCTTCGCCCTGCGCGATCGCCTGATTCGGACACGCTGGCTCGCAAACATCGCAGTTGACGCAGAGCTCGTTGATCTTCAGCGACATGATCTGGACGGGATGGCCAGCGTGACCGGAACAAGGCCGCAGGCTTGGCTTGGGATCAGGTTCCGACTAAGCCGCTCGCTGTGCGAGCGCGGCGCAACGTCACTTGGCTTCGACGAAGACATACTGGACGCCGGCGGGCGCGACGGCGGCCTTGACGCGCTCGCTGTCGGCGGGCTTGCCGATGAACAGCACGCGCACGCCCTTCATGCTGTTGGCTTCGGTGCCGGTGAACGCAGCGATGACCAAGTCGGCCATCTTCGCCGAGGTCGGCGACGCGTACGCGAGCATGTTGCCGTCGATAATGCCGCGCGACACGTCGGTCTTGGCCTTCTCGGCGAGCCGCCCGTACTGGTCGGCAAAGTCAGGTGCGCTTTCGCCGGGCAAAAAGTAGATGAACGGCTGGTTGGTGATGCCCTCCATCTGCCGTGGCACCAGGTCCTGCAGATAGGCCTTCCACGCGGCGCTGTCTTCGCTGGTCGGTGCGGTCAGCGCTGCCTTCGCGGCGACCGGGGCTGGTTGTTTCTCGCAGGCGGCAACGCTCAGCGCGAGCGACGCGATGACGAGCAGGCGGATGATGATGTTCATGCGTTGTGTCCCCGGATTCAGCTGCTGGAAGAAGGAGTGATCTTTGACGCATCGGCAGCACCGCGCTGCCATTCGTCGCGCAATGCCTTGGCCACCGCCGGCGGCACGAAGGCGGACACGTCGCCGCCGAGACGGGAAATTTCGCGCACCAGCGACGACGAGATGAAGCCGTACTGCTCCGCCGGCGTCAGAAACAGCGTTTCGGCGTCGGGGATCAGATGCCGGTTCATGCTCGCCAGCTGGAACTCGTACTCGAAATCCGACACCGCGCGCAGTCCGCGCAGCAGCACGCCGGCGCCAACCTCATGGACAAAATGCGCCAGCAGCGAGTTGAAGCCGCGCACCTCGACGTGGGCATGGTGGGCCAGTGCCTCGCGGGCCAGGTCGACGCGCAGCGACAGCGGCATCGCCGGGCTTTTGCCGGGGCTTTCGGCGACGCCGATGATGAGCCGCTCGAACAGCTTTGCTGCACGATCGACCAGATCAACGTGACCGCTGGTGATCGGATCGAAGGTGCCGGGATAGACCGCGATACGGGTACGGGCCACGCTCATAGGCGACGGGTCGACTGGTCCGGAGAAGGCTGCGCGAGTGTAGCAGCGCGGCCCGTAGACCGGCGGTACAGCGCATGACGGGCCTCGCGCGTGGCGGCCTCGCGGTGCGGACGCCAGTCGGGTCCGGGGGCGACGGTCGACGCCGCTGGGCTTTCGACGTACAGCCAGGCGTCGTCGTTCACCCACGCCGGCAGCGCATGCAGTACATCCGCCCATAGCCCATCGGCAAACGGCGGATCGACAAATACGACGTCGAAGCGCCCGTGCAACGGCACGCGCAGCAAGGCCAGCGCATCGGCGCGCACGACGGTCGCCGCGTCGCGCGCATCGAGCCTGGCGATCGTCGCCTGCAGCGCTTCGACGGCGGCGACGTCACGCTCGACCAACAGCGCCTCGCGCGCGCCGCGCGACACGGCTTCGAGCCCGAGCGCGCCGCTGCCGGCAAACAGATCGAGCACGCGGGCGTCGGCGAGCACCGGCTGCAGCCAGTTGAACAGGGTTTCGCGCGCGCGGTCCGAGGTCGGCCGCA
>JBOHYD010000057.1:0-2968 GCA_050737635.1 Luteimonas sp.
CGCTGATGCTGCTCGCGCAGGACGGCGACCGCGTCGCCTACCACACGCTGCTGAAGGCGATCACGCCGTACCTGCGCGCGATCACCCGTCGCTACCTCGGCCGCGGCGAGGACGCCGAGGACG
Organism: Luteimonas sp.; assembly: GCA_050737635.1. Classification (GTDB taxonomy): domain Bacteria; phylum Pseudomonadota; class Gammaproteobacteria; order Xanthomonadales; family Xanthomonadaceae; genus Luteimonas. The sequence continues at coordinate 124 of JBOHYD010000057.1, forward strand.
CGCTGCAGGACGTGCTGATGATCGTCCACGGCATCCGCCATACCTATGAGCGCGGCCGCGCGTTCAAGCCGTGGCTCGGCACCATCGCCAGCCGCCGCTGTATCGATCTGTTGCGCCGTCGCGCCCACCGGCTGCGCCACGAACTCGCCGACGGCATCGACACCGACGCGCACGCGCACGGCGACGGCAGCCCCGAAGACGCGCTGTCGCGCGAGCACGAGGCCGGCCGCATCCACGACGCCGTCGCCGAGCTGTCGCCGCGCCAGCGCGAGGCTATCGTGCTGCTGCGCTTGCAAGAGTTGTCGCTCAGCGAAGCCGCACAACGCAGTGCGCAGAGCGTCGGCTCGCTCAAGGTTGCCTGTCACCGCGCGATGAAATCGCTGCAACGCGCACTCGCAAAAAAGGGGTCACCCGATGCATGACGCCACTCCATCCACCGACGCACTGATCGACCAACTCGCCGAGCGTGCCGCGCCGGTGCGACGGCTATCGTCGCCGCTGCGCCGCACCGCGCTGTGGCTACTGGTGGCCACCGTGATCATCGCCGGCATCATGTTCAGCCACGGCGTGCGCAGCGGCTGGCTGGATGCGATGTTCGCGCCGAGTGCGGCGATCGAATGGATCGCCAGCGTACTGACCGGCGTGCTGGCCGCGTACGCGGTGTTCCAGATCAGCGTGCCGGGGCGTTCGGCGGCGTGGGCATGGTTGCCGGTGCCGGCGGCAGCGCTGTGGTTTGCCGGTCTCGGGGCCGGCTGCCTGGCCGATCTCGCCCGCGTCGGCAGTGCCGCGTTCGCCTTCGACGCCGAAGCCTCGGAATGCGCGTGGGCGATCACCCTCACCAGCGTGCCGCTGGGTTTGGTGCTGCTGCTGATGGTGCGTCACGCCGGCGTTGTCCGTCCCGGCGCAACGGCATTGCTGACCGCGCTGAGCGCGGCGGCCTTGAGCGCGGCTGGCGCCAGCCTGTTCCACGGCGGCGAATCGGCACTGATGGTGCTGCTCTGGCACGTCGGCGCGGTCGCAGTGCTGTCGACGCTGAGCTGGGCCTTCGGCCGTCAGCTGTTTGCGTGGATCGGTTACGCCAGGCGTTAGCAGGGTGTTGAAGAACACCCTGTTAGGCACCGGCATCGCCGGATAGCGGCCGCCGTCCCCGCAACTCAAGTGCTGGCGTTATCGCCAGATCGTCGAACCGACGTGCCGCGTTTTCTACCGCCATGACCGGCAGAAGGTCTTGATCGTGCATGCGATGCATACCGAACGTCTGCTGTGCAAGACGCGGCAAGCGGCGCGTGACCGGTAGCGGGCGCTTGGTGGCGCACGTCGCACGTTGGTGCAGTACGCGCTAGATCTCCTTGCAAACGATCCGCGTAACCATTCGCCGCGCACATGCGAATCCTCCATTGCGAGCCGGGGTTTCGGCGTCGCGTCGGCACCTGCGGGTGTCGATGCGACGGCGGTGACTGGCGCGTCGCTGCACGCCGCGGTCGTCGCGTTTGCGGCGCAAATTCCTTATACAAGTTCGAGGAGAGTTTCATGAACACCAATCAGATCGCCGGTTTGTCCACCGTCGGGTTTTCCGGCGCCGCGCTCGCGGTAATGGCCGCTGGCCTGTCGCTGTCGTCGCCGGCCACCGCCGCCGGCGCCAAGGCCGCTGCCGGCGAGGTCGCGCTGGTGCATTGTTCGGGCGTCAACCAGTGCAAGGGCCACAACGACTGCAAGACCGCCAGCAATGCCTGCAAAGGTCAGGGCAGCTGCAAGGGCCAGGGCTTTGTCGCGGCGTCGGCCGAGGCCTGCGGCAACCTCGTCGGTGGCACCGTCATCGATCCAGGTCAGGGCCTCAACGTTGCCGTCAACAGCCAGATCCATTGCTACGGCATCAACCAGTGCAAGGGCCACAACGACTGCAAGACCGCCAGCAATGCCTGCAAGGGCCAGGGTAGCTGCAAGGGCCAGGGTTTTGTCGCGCTGCCATCGGCGAGCTGCGGCAATGCCGGCGGCAAGACCAGCGCGGCCTAAGCGATGCAATACGGCCTGAGATCGGCTGGCCAACGCTCCGGCGCATCCGCGCCGGAGTCGCGGCCCTGGCTCGGCTTCGGCCTCGGCCTGCGCAGCGAATACTTCGACGCCGTGCTCGACGCGCCGCCGACGGTCGACTGGTTCGAGATCACCTCGGAAAATTTCATGGTCGCCGGCGGCAAGCCGCGCCACTACCTCGAGCGAATCCGCGCGCGCTGGCCGCTGGTGATGCACGGGGTGTCGCTGTCGATCGGCAGCACCGATCCGCTCGATATGGACTATCTGCACGCGCTGCGCCAGTTGGCGCGCGAGATCGAGCCGGCGTGGGTGTCCGATCACCTGTGCTGGACCGGCGTCGATGGCGTCAACAGCCACGACCTGCTGCCGCTGCCGTACAGCGAGACGGCGATCGCGCACGTCGTCGCCCGCGTGCAGCGCGTGCAGGAGTTCCTCGGCCGCGAGATCCTGCTCGAAAACCTCAGCAGCTACGTCGAGTTCCGCCAGTCGGAAATGCCGGAGTGGGCGTTTGTGTCCGAGGTCGCGCGCCGCGCCGGCAGCCGTATCCTGCTCGACGTCAATAACATTCAAGTCAGCGCGCGCAACCAGGGCTTCGATCCGCACCAGTATCTCGACGGCATCGACGGCGAGCGCGTCTGGCAGATCCACCTCGCCGGCCACAGCGATTATGGCGACTATTGCATCGACACCCACGACCATGACGTGCCGCAGCAGGTGTGGTCGCTGTACGAAAACGCCATCGGCCGCTACGGCGCGATCAGCACGATGATCGAACGCGACGATGATTTTCCGCCGCTGTCCGAACTGCTCGGCG
>JBOHYD010000058.1:0-4026 GCA_050737635.1 Luteimonas sp.
CTACAGCGCCGACAGCCTGGTCATCGACGGCCGCCTGCCGTGGACGTCATCCAACGGCAGGCTGTCGATCGACGCGCGCGGCGTCAATGCCGGGCTGCTGCTGGACAGCGTGCGCATCGATGCCAGCGGCGCGGTCGAGGATCTGAAGCTCGACGCCAGCGCGACAGGCGAGATCGGCACCCTTGATCTCGCCGCCACCGCGCAGCGCCGCGGCGCGCGGTGGCAGGGCGCGCTGGCGTCGTTGTCGCTGGCCCCAACCACCGGTGCGGCGTGGCGGCTGCAGTCGCCGGCGCGCTACGCGCAGACCGCGAGCGGCTTCACACTGTCGCGCAGCTGCTTCGCATCGAGCGCCGGCGGCACGCTGTGCGCGGATGCCGACTGGCCGCGCCGCGGCATGACCCTCGACGGCAACCAGCTGCCGCTGGCGCTGGTCGCGCCGTATCTGCCCAAGCGCGACGACGGCCGGCCGTGGGTATTGCGCGGTGAGATCGCGATCAACGGCCAGGCGCGCCCGGCCGGCAATGCCTATGCCGGCAACCTCGCGCTGACTTCGGCCAGCGGCGGCCTGCGCTTCCGCGCGCAGGCGCGCAACGACGTGGTCGGCTACGACAACCTCACGCTGAAGGCGACCTTCGACGCGCACCAGATCAACGCGACCCTGTCCAGCGCGTTCAACGACAGCGGCCGCATCGATGCCCAGCTGCAGACCGGCTGGGACGCGTCCGCGCCGTTGTCCGGCAGCGTCGCGGCGGATGTCGACAAGTTGACCTGGCTGGAACTGTTTTCGCCGGACATCGTCGAGCCCACCGGCACTCTCGCCGGCCGCATCTCGTTCGGCGGCACCCGCGACGCGCCGTCACTCGGCGGCCAGGCGCAGCTGAGCAACTTTTCCACCGAGCTGCCGTCGCTGGGCATCGTGCTCACCGACGGCCGCGTCCGCCTCGACGCGCTCGCCGACGGCAGCGCGCGCATCGACGGCCGCGTCACATCCGGCGACGGCACGCTGAACATCGACGGCACGCTCGGCTGGCGCGGCGATGCGCAGCCGCTGCTGCTCAACCTCAGCGGCGACAGGGTGCTGGTTTCCGACACCCGCGACCTGCGCGCCACCGCCAGCCCCAATCTCAGCGTGCGCGCGATGGCCGGCGAACCGCTGATTGTCACCGGCAGCGTCACCGTGCCGAGTGCGCTGATCGATCTCGAACGCCTCGATCAGGGCGTGTCGGCGTCCTCGGACGTGGTCGTGCTCGACCCGCTCGAACCCGAGGACGCCAGCAACGCGTCATCGCTCGCACTCGACCTCGCGCTGGTCATGGGCGACGACGTCAGGCTCAAGGGTTTCGGCCTCGACGGCACGCTCGGCGGCCAGATGCGCGTGCGCGCGCTGCCCGGCCGCGAGATGACCGCGACCGGCGCGCTGCAGGTCGGCGGCAACTACCAGGCCTACGGGCAAGCGCTGCAGATCAGTCGCGGTGAGCTGCAGTGGTCCAACGGCCCGGTGTCCGATCCGATTCTCGACATCCGCGCCGAACGCCAGATCGAGGCGCAGGACATCCGCGCCGGCGTCGACGTCAGCGGCCGCGCGTCGGCACCCGAGGCCAGTGTCTGGACCGACCCGGCCAGCAACCAGTCCGAGGCGCTGTCCTACCTTGCGCTCGGCCGCTCGACGTCCAACCTGACGAGCGAGGAAGGCACCCAGCTCAACGCCGCCTCGGCCGCGTTGAATGCCGGCGGCAGCTTGCTCGCCGCGCGGCTGGGCAAGGGCGTCGGTCTCGACAACGCCGGCATCAGCGACTCCCGCGCGCTCGGCGGCAGCGTGCTCGGCGTCGGCAAGAACCTCTCGCCGCGCCTGTACGTCGGCTTCGGCGTGTCGCTGCTCGGCACCGGCCAGGTGCTGACGCTGAAGTACCTGCTCGGCCGCGGCTTCGACACCGAGATCGAATCCAGCACGCTGGAGAATCGCGGGTCGATCAATTTCCGCAAGGAGAAGTAGGCTTGCTCGAAGCGGTCGGCATGGCGGCCGAAGGCGACGATGCTGCACCGGTGGTCTTCATCAATCAACTGCCGTAGGTCGCCGCGGCCGAACTGACTGCGTTATGCCCAAGCGCGCGTCTGCGCTGAAGCGGATACGCGAAAACAACACTCCCAGTCGCCGCCCAACACGCCGTCGCGGCCCGCTAACGATGGCTGATCCGCGCGCCGCGCAGCTGCGACGCGCCGTTGGCGATGTCGGTCCAGACCACGAAAGCCTCGCCGTCGCGCACAACGAGTTTCGGAAACCCGGTGCCGCGCCCGCGCCCGCTCAATTTGGCGACCTCAATGCGCGCGAGCTGGCGCGACAGGTCCGGTGCGTAGCGCGCGATCCACAGCGACTGGCCGGCAGCGTCCTCGCGCAACCACGCGACCCAGGCCTGGGCGTCATCGAGTGCGACGTCGGTGCGGCCCTGCACCGCATCGCCCTGATCGACGATCACCGGCGCGGCGAAGCTGTCGCCGGCATTGCCGCTGCGCGCGAGCTTGAGCATCGGCAGGTCGTTGGCGGCCGTGTACCAGGCGACGACGGCGCTGTCGCCGCGCGCAGCCACCGCCGGGCCGTTGACCGGGCACGCAGCCATCTTCCAGCCGTCGGCGTGCACCGCGGCCGGCGTGCGCCAGGCGTTGTCGGTGCGGCGGGTGACGTAGATGTCGCGGATCTCGTCCGCCGTGCGGTCGCGATAGACCAGCAGCGGGCCGCTCGCGGTCATCGCGACGTCGGTGCCGCAGCAGTCGCAGACGCTGGCGTCGACTTCCTCGTCGTCGAGCACGCGCGGCGCGGCATCGATATTGGCGCTGCGCAGCGCCGTCATGCCACCGGTGACGGTGTTGCGGCCGTCGAGCCAGGCGATGCCGATGCGGTCGCGCGCGGCCGGCCAGAACGACACAAAGCCGTGCTCGACCGCCTGGCCGTCGTTGTGCGCGCGGATCGGCGTGCCCCAATGCATGCCGGCGTCGGTCGACTGCGCAACCACGATGTCGTAGGACGCCTGCTGATGGCCGGCATGACCCTCACCTGCATCCGCCGACGCGCCGCTGCGCGTGCGCTGCAGCCAGTGCGCCCACACCGAACCGTCGGCGGTCGCGGCGATGTGCGGGGTGTCGGCCCAGTTGACGACCATCGAACCGCCGACCGCGATTGTCTTCGGGGCCCACTGCCATTGGCCTTGACGATCAAAGCTAGTGAACTGCAACGCCTGCTTGCGGCGGTCGAAGGGCTTGATCCAGCTCAGCAGCACCCGGCCGTCTGGCGCGAGCGACAGATCGGGCTGCGCGGCACCGGCGGCGGCCGGCAGCCGCCATTCGGTGACGGTGTTGCCCTGCGCGTCGGTGACGCTCGCCGGTGGCGACATCCGGCCGCAGGCGGCGAGCACGAGGGTCGCGGCAAGGGCGAGGGCAAGGGCGGTCGCGGCGGACGAACTGTCAGCGGCGTTGATCGGCGTTTTCATGGGTCGCAAGCGTACTCTAGGTGCGGTTATGCCACTGCGGGCCAGCACCATGCCGATGTTCGCCACCGTCGCCCATTTCACCGATCCGATCGAAGCGCACCTCGCGCGCGGCCTGCTGGCATCGGAGGGCATCGACGCACACCTCGGCGACGAGCACCTGGCGCAGGCCAACTGGGAATGGCGGCTCGCGGTCGGCGGCATCAAGCTGCGCGTGGCCGACCGCCACGCCGAGCGCGCGCGCGCGGTGCTGCGTGCGATGGAGGCCGGCGACTACGCGCTCGACGACGAGCCTGACGACAACGCGCTGCACGCGCCTGATCGCGAAAGCTGGTCGAGCCGGCTGGCGTGGCTGTCACTGATGTTGTTCAGCGTGCCACTGCCGTGGCGGCGGCGCGATCAGGGCGACGACAGGGTGCGGCGGGTGTAAGCCACGGCTGTCTAACGACATCCGGGCAGGCCATGCTGCATCGCCCGGGCACCAAGTTGCGGTATCCGCCGCTCGTACGTAGCAGCGCCCCATGGGCGCGATGGCGCTCCCGGGAAC
>JBOHYD010000059.1:0-5115 GCA_050737635.1 Luteimonas sp.
CCCACAGCCTCCTCGCGGTACACGTCCAGGGGAAGCTTGGGCAGGTTGAAGCTGTTGGCCCACCCCCGCCCGTCCCAAAAATCGACCAAGCGCCAGTACCTGCCGTCTTTGAAGTCGATCGTGCCGATGATGCGCAACTCGCCGCCAAACAGTTCCGGGGTATCGGTGAAGGCGACAAGCGCACTCTTCATGTCACCCAGGATCCGCGTCGGGTAGGACAGCCCCGAGGCCGGCCAGGTCGGCATGAACTGCGCAAAGACCGCTCTCATGGCGTCGAAACCCAGGGTTTCCCAGCCCAGCGTCGCATCGGTATAGGTGACCAGATCGCGCGAGAAATGCGCCATGGTCCTGTCGACGTTGTGCAGCGATTTTTGGGTGAAATAGCTGGTGAAAAACGCGACCAGCTCCGGTGAAGCTGCACTGGTGTCGGCGACTAGCGGGTACGGCAGGCCCGGGTGGCCTCGCCGCGCCAGTGAAGCCGCGCTGGCGTCGTCGACTTGCGGGTACGCGGGCAGTGGCATTTTGACCGGCGCAGCTTCGGCACTCCCGTAACCCTGCAGCAAACCGCTGGCAGCGGAAGCGATTCCAGCAGCGATCAAATCTCGGCGATTGAGTTGCATGATGTCTGTCTCCGATTGTCGTCAATGAAGCAACGCTTGTTGACTCCAAGGTGATCAAGGCGGGGGGAGTCAGTGCCCCAGATACGCGCGCCGGATGTCGGGCTTGGCCAACAGTTCCGCCGGCAGTCCCTGCGCGGCGATCCGGCCCTCCTCGAGCACATAGGCGCGCTCGGCCAATTCCATCGCCATGGCTACGTTCTGTTCGACGAGCAGAATCGCCACACCGCCGGCATTGATCTTGCGAATGACCTCGAACATGTCCAGAACGACGCTCGGCGCCAAGCCCAGCGATGGCTCGTCGAGCAGCAACATCCGCGGCTCAGCCATCAACGCACGGCCGATCGCCACCATTTGCTGCTGCCCGCCAGACAGTGTGCCGGCGAGTGACTTCATGCGATCGCGCAGGATCGGAAAGAAATCGAAGACACGCTCGAGATTTTGTTTGCGATGCGCCCGCGCGGCGACTCGATAGCTGCCGAGCTCCAGGTTCTGCAGCACGCTCATGGCCGTGAACAGCCTGCGGCCTTCGGGGACCAGCGCGATTCCAAGGTCGCAGAAACGATGGCTGGGGCGCCGCGTCACGTCCAGGCCTTCGAGCGTCAGCGAGCCGGCGGCCGCGGGGTGCAGGCCGGCCATGACATTGATCAGCGTCGTCTTGCCCGCCCCATTGGGGCCGACCACCGACACCAGTTCGCCGCTGCCGACGTGCATCGACACGTCCCACAGCGCCGTCGCACCGCCGTAGGCAACTCGAAGTCCCTTGACCTCAAACATGTGGCTTGCCCAGGTATGCCGTGACCACCTGCGGCAGCGCCATCACCTCGGCCGGGTTGCCTTGCGCAATGACCTTGCCGTGGTTCAGCACCACCACCCGATCGGTCAAGGCCATCACCGCGCGGATCACATGTTCGACGAAGACGATGGTCGTGCCTTGCTCGCGGATCGACTTGATCAGGCTGATCGCACCGTCGATTTCAGTCGGCGTCAGCCCCGAGAGGACTTCATCGAGAAATAACACGCTGGGCCTGGCCGCCAGCGCACGCGCGAGCTCCAGGAACTTGCGCTGATGCAGGTTCAGGTCAGCCGGCAACGCGCGTGCGCGCTCGGCCAGCGAGGTGAACTCGAGCCAATGTCGCGCTTGCCGCTCGGCGTCTTCTCGCGCCAGGCTGGCCTGGCCGAACATTGCCGCCAGCGCCACGTTGTCCAGAACGCTCAGGTGCACAAAGGGCCGCGGAATCTGGTAGGTGCGCGCAATGCCGACGCGAGCGATGCGGTGCGCCGGCATACCGGCCAGGTCCAGGTCGCCGAAACGGATCTCCCCCGCGGTAGTTTGATAATGCCCGCTGATGACATTGATGGTCGTTGATTTGCCCGACCCGTTGGGACCGACCAGCCCAAGGATTTCGCCGCGCCGGATGTCGAAGCTAACGTCGTCGAGCGCACGAACGCCGCTGAATGCTTTGGTCACGCCAAGCAAACGGATCAGCGGCTCACCGGCTTTCGCGGTCGAGGCGCGGGCAGGCGGCGCGACGACGCGTGATTCGACGGCCGGGGCTGCGCTCGGCGCATCGGCAGACGGTTGTTTCTTGTTCCTCAAACGCAGCAACTGGCCAATCACGCCCTCGGGCATGAACAAGATCACCGCGATCAGAATCGCACCGATCGCTCCGCGCCCGAACACGGCGTAGTCGCCCGCGGTAAAGCTGTACAGCAGCGCGGTCACGATGGCCGCACCGATCGCCGGACCGAACCAATGCCGCGTTCCACCCAGCACCGACATCAACACCACATACAGCGGCACCGTGATCGAAAAGGTTTCGCCCACGGTGATGTAGGAGACGAACATCGAGTGAATGCCGCCGGCCACTCCGGCCAGCGCGCTGGACAAGCCGAGCGCGACCAGTTTGTAGCGGTAGGTCGGCACACCCATGACCTCGGCGGCGTCTTCATCGTCATGGATCGCGAACAGCCCGGTGCCGAGTTTGGAGTGAAAGATCCGGTACGCGATCCACAGCGTGCCCAGCGCCAATGCCAGGCCGAGGACATAAAACGTCGAGGCCGGCGCAGCGTAGAGACTCGGTACCGGAACGGCGCTCAAATAGACCCCCGGTCCGCCGTCGATCGGTGTGTTGAGCACGATCGTGGCGAGCACCACCGATACCGCCAGGGTGAGCAATGAAAAGAGTTCGCCGCGGATGCCGCGGACGCGAAAGACGATGGCGCCGATGGCCAGCCCGAAGGTGCCCGCAACCAGCGCACACAAGGGCAGGGCCCACAGAAACGGCACCTCCAGCTTGCCGGCAAAGGTGGCCGTGGTGTACATGCCGGCACCAAAGAACGCGCCGTGCCCGAACGAGAAGTAGCCCGAATAGCCGCTCAGGATGTTCCACGACGCGGCCAACGCCACCCAGACAAAAATCAGGTACAGGAACGACTCGTAGAACGCCGGTAGCCGCAGCAAGGGCAAGAGGCTGAGCACCAGGCCGACACTGACAAACCAGAACCCTGCCGGAACTCGCCGGCGCATTCTGGACGAGCCGAGCGGACCGGCCGGTGCGACGAGCGGCGTCGATTCAGCGCTCATCTGGAAAGCCTGTCCGGCCGTACGAGCAGCACCGCGATGAGCATTGAAAACGACACCAGCGGTGCCCACGACGGTGCCGTGACCGCCATCGTCACCGCTTCAGCCACGCCGATGACGATTCCCGCTATGAGCACGCCGACCGGGTTGCCCAGGCCGCCGATGATCACCGCGGCGAAGACGACTCCGATCCAGCCGTAGATCTGCGCCGGGGCCAGCGTGAATGACAGCGCGATGAAGACCCCGGCAACGCCCGCGGTGGCCGCACTGAAGCCGGCCAACAGCAGGCCGAGAAGCTTTTGATTGACGCCGAAGGCGGCGGCGATAGGCGCGTCTTCAGACGAGGCGCGCATCGCTTTGCCGATCTCGGTGTGCTGCAGCACGGCCCAGGCGCCCACGGCCAGCACAATGGCCGCGGCCAGGGTCAACAGTTCGGGAAGCGGCGCATACAAGCTGCCAAGCTGGTAATTCAGCGCCCCGTAATGCGACTCCAGACGCCGGAAATCGGCGGTCCAGATCCATTGCATCAGGCTCTCGAGAATGACCATCAGCCCGAACGAGACAAGCAGCGAATTGAAGGGGCTCATCGCGAAGCGCGCCGACAGCGCGCGCAAGCCCGCGCCGAAGGCAAAGAAGCCCGGCACGACGAAGAGCAGCGCCAGCAGCGGATCGGCCCCGGTCGTGCCGGCAAACGAGTAGGTGAGATAGCCACCCAGGAAGGCCAGCGCGAAATGCGCCAGATTGATCTCGCGCAGCATGCCCCAGGTCAGGCTCAGCCCGCTGCCGAGCAGCCCGTACAGGGCACCGATGAAGACGCCCGACAGGATCGACTGGCCGAGCAGGGTCCAACTGGGCAGCGTCATGGCCGGGGCCTCATCGCGTCTGCAGCTTCACGCCGGGTGCCGCTTTGGACCGCGGCCACACGGTGACCCACTTGCCGCCCTGCACTTGTTTGACGTGAAAGAGGTCGTCGCCGTAATTGTTCGGTCCGTCGAAGCGCATCGAGCCGACGACGGTGTCGACCTTGTTCTTCTTCAGCCACTGCGCGAGTGTCTTGTCGTCCAGGCTGTTGGTCGCCTTGACCGCGGCGGTGAGCACCTGCCAGCCGGCGTAAATGCCGGCGGCCTGTGTTTCGGCCAGCGAATAGGGCAGCCCCGCCTTCGTCGCCCGCGCGGTGAATTCGCGGGCGAACTGCGCCGCGACCGGGCTGCTGATGAAGGGCGCGTGCGGCTCGAAGATCGTCGAAGCGAGCGCGTTTTTTGCATCCGGCGAACCCGCCATCGGCCCCGGCGCCGGAAACAGGTACATGTGGTGTCCGGGGGTGTAGGCGATCTTCTTCATCGCCTCGAGCAGCAGGTTGCCTTCCAGGCCCACCGCCCCGACCCAGACAAAATCGGGATTCGCATCCTTCAGGCGGCTGGCGATCGGGCCGAAGTCGCGCGAACCGAACTCCCACTCCAGGAACAGCACTTCCTTGAGGCCGCGCTTGGCCAGGGTCTTCCGCGCGCCGACGGAGATCGAGTGCGTCGAAGGAAACTTGCTCGTCACCACCGCGACCGTGCGCGGCGGCTTGGCCGAGGCCGCGAGCGCGTCATAGACCGTGTTCGCATACGTGACCCCGGGCTCGAAGCCCATGCCGTTGGTCGAGAATTGCATGTCGTACTTGGCCAAGTGCGGCAGGCCGAAAGACGAATGCACGAACAGGCGGTTGTAGCGCTGCGCCACACCCATCGCGGCCAGGATGTTGCCCGTGGCGTAGGGGCCAATCAGCAAGTCCACCTTGTCCACGGTGATGAGCTGCTCGTACAGCGTGCGCGCGAGTTCGGGTTTGGACTGATCGTCCTTGACCAGCCACTTCACCTGGCGCCCGAGCAGGCCGCCGTTCTTGTTGAGTTGCTCGACGAACAGCTCGCC
>JBOHYD010000060.1:0-10514 GCA_050737635.1 Luteimonas sp.
ACGCACGACCGCGCAAAACCTTGGGTTGGGCCACGCCGCAGGAGGCGATGGAACAGGAAATCGCCGCATTCAAATCACGTGTTGCACTTGCTTCTTGAGACCGCCCTCCGCCCAGCTATGACGGTGACATCGTGTTATCTGCATCGATCTCACAAGGCCTAACTTTTCAAGATACGCTTCCGCAAGCGAAAATCGTCCAGCAGAACATCAAAATTCTGGCATGGCGACCAATCCAGGGCGCTGCCGATGACGTAAACACGTAGCTTGGCGCGGGTAAGCGCTACATTCAGGAGGTTGGGCTTCGCGGACGCCCAATGGCGGCTCCCGCTACCTGCTTTCCCGGGGGCGGAGCCGAGCAGAATCACAACGATTTCGGCCTCCTGGCCTTGGAATCGATGGACCGTACCGCAGTCCACAGGCCATTCCTTTTTGTTGATGCCGGCCTTGCGAAGGGCCTCCCAACCTGCCTCTGCTACCTTGCGAAACGGGGAAATGACGAAAACCCCTGCAGCCTTGCCGTCATCTGTAACGGGCCAGTCGGATTTCAGCTGTTGCAGAAGCTGAGTCAAGCAGATCAGCTCATCGCAGACGATCTGTCCATCATTGGAATTCCCTTGTACATCGAACCAGGCACTTTCACCGAGCGAGCATCGAATGGACTTCGGGTTAGTGTTGGCTTGCACCATTTGGCCGTCATAAGCGATAGCGTTGGCCACACTGAACATCGGATCGATGCATCGGCGATGGGCGCGAAGAGGCAAGCCTGTCCATATCGCCGTCTCAGGTGTCCGAGGGTCGCCAATCCAGGCGCCAAGCGCCATGCCCCGGTCTGCAAGGGTTTGTGCGGACTCCTTGGCCGGTGACCAGCAAATGTCAATGCCGTGCTTGTTGCGCAGCTCCGCTACGACGACGGAAGGGACTGTCAACACAGGTTCGACCTGCTTGGGATCGCCGATGATTACAACGCGGCGGCTCCGCCAGAGAGCGCCTGCCACGGACTGGGGTGTGGCTTGCCCGGCCTCGTCGATCAGTAGCCACCCCAGCGCTTCACGCCCCAGTCCTGTGAAGAGCCGGTCAAATGAAGCCAGAGTGCTGGAAACTACCGGCACGGTGAAGAACAGCATGTCCCATAGCGCGTTGCGTTGCGATTCGGCGATAGGCTCGGGAGTGTCCCGTGCAAGCATTGCTTTGACGGCGCGTAGATTAGCGATCGCTTTGCCTTTGCATGCGAGCAGGGTACTTTCGTGCAGGCGAAGAGCCGCGAGGAACAACTGGGAACGTAGTAGATCGAATTCTGGCGTAACCCAGACGCTGGACAAGTGACGATCGGCTACAGGACGCTTGAAGAAAGCGGCGTCAGGCACCGTTGCTCCGGTCTCTTTCAACTCCGCTACGCATCGTTCGAGTTTCTGGCAGCGAAGATCCACTCGCTTGATCTTCCCTTGCAGGGATTCGATCTCCTTGGCTAGGTTGGAACATTCGGCAGCATGGTGCGCGGTGATACCGGCAAGGGCTGCCTTCTGGACTTCGACCGAGCGTCTGCGCGTGCCAAGGCATTCAAGCGTCTTACGCCACCCTTCGCTTGCGTTGGCACGCGCTCTTCGTAACGTGGATGTCGCCTCATCCCAGACATGCATGCGTTCGGTCATCCTACCGATAGCTTTGAGCCAACGATCCCAGATGCGCGGGGCATCAGTCGCTTCGGCTACCTGCAAGCGATCCGCCGCAATCTGTGCTGCCAGTTTTTCCTGCTGCTCGGCCAGTTCGGCGGCCGCCAAGTCGTTCTCACTGCTTGTCAACCTTTCTTGGGCATCTTTCAAGTGTCGCGCCCACTTCTCTGGAAGCGAACTCAAGTCAAATTGGAGCGCGTCAACCTGCATGCGAGCTTTCGCAACGGATCGGCGTAGACGAGCAAGCTCCTTTATTGCATCCTCAGTCTTCACGAATAATCTTCGTTGTGCCTCGGCTTGGTTGTACAGTTTCACGAATTCATTCTTGGCCTGCTGCCAGCGTCCTAGGGCATCGTCTCCTTGCGCTTCAAGGGTAGTTTTGATATCGCATGGGGTTCCCGGCACGTATGCCTTTGGCGTACCGTCGCGAAAGAAGGCGCTCGAAAATTTCCACCGGTTATCAGCATTGCCCAAGGCGGCGGCAACTAGGCCCCATGCCGGAGCCTTGATCTCAGCTGCGGCAAATACGTGGGCCGCCACTTCTTGAAAGTAGGCGGCATCCACATGCTCGCCATCTGCGATTTTGGCGAGTGCGGGCAGCTCACGAGTGATGTTCTCGACAGCTGTGTTGTTGTTGCTGGACACTACGATTCCAGTGCCAGCGACGATCTCAGGCTTGAATGGAAAGACGTTCAAGCCGCCGATAGTCGTCTTATTACCGAAAGCCTCCCATGGAGATCGCAGCTTGGCCAATAACCCGGCGCGGCGCACAACGACATCGGCAACCACGTCGCAGAGCAAGGTGGTTTTGCCAGTGCCGGGAGGGCCGTTGACGGCCACTAAGCCAGCGCTGTCGTAAAGCTGAGAGGAGATTTCGTTGACAGCGGCCTGCTGGGCCAACATCAGAGGTTCCTCTTGCTTCGCGGGCCAGCGGCCTAGCGGAAGCTTGGCAGGTGACAGGCACGCAGCCATCGCATCTGGTTGCCGCAAAATATCTTGTCGAGTTTGATTCGAAGATGCCGATCCGAGGTAGCGATCCAACGCTTTGCCTAACGGACGCGCTTGATCTGCCTCCCCAATCAGCCGGTCTAGATCGTTCAGGTAAAACGAATTCAGGAAATCGATGTCGCTTTCATCCTTACCAGCATCGCTGTTCTTTCGCCGCTTTCGCAATGTCGATTTGATGACAACGGAGAAAGGCAGGTTAGATGTTTCTTTGCCGAAGCAGGCAAGAGCATGCTGCAGCTCCACCTCAAGCTCCGCCCATCCAACAGGAAACGGCGAAGGCGCTTGCCCGCAGACCGACTTCTGGGATGGGTTCTCATTGGCTTCATTCGTCTCAACATTCGCATCGCAAGCAATGATTGTCGCGCGGGCGCGTCGTTCCTTGAATGCTTCCACTTTCTCTTGGATGTCGCTGTTCAAGCCGTCCAGACTTTTCCTTGAAAGCAGGCGCTGAACACCCGCGGAGAAACTGACAGGAACATATGAGTCGGGGACTACTTGCCCCTCGCCATTCACGAGAAAGGCCGCCAACCATCCATCGCCGCCAAGCTGTTGCAGATCACCTTCAGTAAGCTGCTGTGTTGGGCACGCTGCACGCAAAATGACCTGCGACCAGTCTTTGTGAGGAGCTACTCCAAGAAAAACAGCGTGAACCCAGTCTGCTTTCTCACTCGGAACGAGTGAATCGTCATGGCCAGATGACCACGGAAGAGGAGCTCCGGTCTTGTACTTCACTACCTTCCGATTCGGTTTACTCTCCCGCTTGGGTACGGAGGGGATGTTGAAAATCTCAACATCACGCCAAAAGCGGAGTATGTCCTTGGCTTCGTTGGGCAAGATGGAACCTCATATGCGATGATCTTTTCAGGCTGCTTTTTCTTGCAACGCCCGGACTGGTGGCTGTTTGTGCCGCATGGCTTGCCACAGGTCATAGTTGACCTGCATGGCGAGCCATGCACGGGCGGTGCCAACACCGGCCTGTTCCAACCGAACGGCCAAATCTTGGCTGATCGCCGCGCGGCCGTTGAGCGCACGCGACAGCGCAATCCGCGACATAGCCAGCCGTTCGGCCGCCTCCGTCACGGGCAGGTTCAACGAGGCTAGTACTTCCTCTTTGAGGATTCTTCCGGGGTGCGGATGGTTATGCATCATAGTGCAGATTTTCAGTAGTAGTTCTGATAATCGACAAGTTCGACATTGGGCCCAACAAAACGGAATGTGACTCGCCAGTTGCCGTTCATCCACAGTGACCAGTGACCTTTCAAATCGCCCTTGCGCCGGACACGGCTTGCCGTTGGAACTCGTCGCGTTTGCGAAATGAAGCCATATGGTCGATCAGGTTCATAACAGCGGGTTGCATTCGTAATGCGTAGGCCGTAGGTGTCACATCCGGCACCAATCATGCCAGAAGGGCAGCCCGAAAGGCTGCCCTTCTGGATTTTCGCGCGGTGGATCAGCTTCCGCGTCGCCGATCAGTATCGCCGATCAGTATCGCCAGATCAGTATCGCCAGATCACGGACCTGCGATGCTGATGATGAAGTTGCGGATCGTCGCCTGCGAGACGCGGGTGTACACACCGAACAGATTGGCGCGGGCACAGCCGTCGCCCCAGCTGGTGATGCCGGTCAGGACCGAGCCGCTGGTCAGCGGGCCGCCGGAGTCGCCCTGGCAGGTGTCGATGCCGCCGCTGTCGCGTCCAGCGCAGAACATGTTGCCGGTGATCTCGCCGTTGTAGGAATTGGCGTCGTTGCAGTTGGTACGGTCCGCCAGCGGCAGCGAGATCCTGCGCAGGTTGATCGGGTATGTTGTGGCGGATTCAGACAGCGCGCCCCAGCCGGTGGCCAGCAGATTGCTGCCGACAGCGCCATCGCTGGTGGCGAGGGTTGGGAGCGGAATGTCGGTGGCGGACGTGGTGAGTTCCCATACCGCCACGTCGTTGTTCAAGGTGACCGGGTCAAAGTTCTGGTGGATGACGATCCGCCTGACGTTGCGGCGCACGCCGGTACCGTCCAGATTGCGCGTACCGGTGAGCACCTGCACTTGGCCGGCGGTCGTGAAATCGCTGCAATGTCCGGCAGTGACCACATAGTTGGCTTTGTACAGGGTGCCGCCGCAGAACTGCGCGTTGAGGTTGTTGGCGATGTTCGCGGTCAGCAACGCGACCTGGAAGGGATTGTCTGCGGCGCCCGCGACGCTGCCGCCGACGATCTTCGGCGTGAGCAGGTCGTTGACTTCGTCCGCGGTCATCTTCGCCGGCAGCGAATTCAGGGTCCTCTCCTTGACGCGCAGTTGGACGTATTCGCGCATCGGATTCTTGCCGTCGTCTTTCGCGACGGCGGGCATCGCGGCAAAACCCAATACGAGCGCGAGCGTCACGAATGCGCTGCGCATTGAGACGCGACCGGCGGGCGGTGTGGAACTGAGCGAGGGAACGTTGTGCATGTCTTCCTCCATTGGGATCTACGTGGTTCCGAAAACTGCAGCCGCGGAATGTGCTTTGCGGAGCGGGATTCGGTTGCGCCGAATGCGCGGGACGGCTTCGTCCGGAAGGAGCGCGCTGCGTGTCGGAACCTCCGGCGCAACAGTGGTGGGAATGCGTAGGCGGATGATCGCTGCTGTGCAGTCGTCGTCGCGCGTGCCATCGATGGAAGCCGGAGCCGATGCTGCGTGCGGTGTGGGGTGCCGTCAATGTGAAGCGTCGTGAAGTGTGTCCGAGTTGTGACAGGTATCGCCAAACATGCGCAGTGGCCGACGGCCTGCGCGTGGCGGAGGTCACAATTCCGTTCGGGTGGCGTAGCTGCGTTGGATGGCGGTGCGTTGCATGCGGGTCCTTCGTGGTGGCCGCAGACGCATGTTGCGCGGAGGCGGGTGATCGAGGTTGCGGAGGGTCGCGTCGCCGGCACGGCGGCTGTCATGGCAGTCGCATCGGTCGTGACCGCCTGCCTCTACAGTAGCGGCCACGATCCGAGCGGATGCCTTCCCGATGGCCAACAAGCCCCAAGCCAAATCCCGCACCGCCTACGTCTGCGGCGAATGCGGCGGCGAGCACGGCAAGTGGCAGGGGCAGTGCGCGGAATGCGGGGCGTGGAACTCGCTGGCCGCGATCGTGCTGGAGTCGGCGGCATCGGTCGCGTCGCCGGCCGCCAGGCGTAGCGGCTGGGCCGGCAAGGTCGAGGCACCGAAGGTCACCGCGCTGAAGGACGTGCGGCACAACGAGGACGCACGGGTGTCGACCGGGATCGGCGAGCTCGACCGCGTGCTCGGCGGCGGCCTGGTCGAGGGCGCGGTGGTGCTGGTCGGCGGCGATCCCGGCATCGGCAAGTCGACGCTGCTGCTGCAGGCGCTGGCGCTGATGGCCAACACCTTGCCCGGCCTGTACGTCACCGGCGAGGAATCGCTTGCGCAGGTCGCGGGGCGCGCGTCGCGGCTCGGTCTGCCGCTCGACGGCCTGCACGCGCTGGCTGAAACCGGCATCGAACGCATCCTCGATCAGGCCTCGGTGCTCAAGCCCAAACTGATCATCGCCGACTCGGTGCAGACGCTGTGGACCGAATCGCTGACCGCCGCGCCCGGTTCGGTCGGCCAGGTGCGCGAATCCGCTGCTAGGCTGGTGCGCTACGCCAAGGAGACCGGCACCGCGGTGTTTCTGGTCGGCCACGTCACCAAGGACGGCGGCATCGCCGGGCCGCGCGTGCTTGAGCACATGGTCGATGCGGTGTTGTATTTCGAGGGCGACAGCGGCAGCCGCTTCCGCGTGTTGCGCGCGTTCAAGAACCGCTTTGGCGCGGTCAACGAGCTCGGCGTGTTCGCGATGGGCGACAAGGGCCTGCGCGAGGTGCCCAATCCATCGGCGATTTTCCTGTCCGGCGGCAGCGCACAGCAGTCCGGCAGTTGCGTGATGGTGACCCGTGAGGGCACGCGACCGCTGCTGGTCGAGGTGCAGGCGCTGGTCGATGCGTCGCCGCTGTCCAATCCGCGCCGCGTCGCGGTCGGCCTCGAACAGAACCGCCTGGCGATGCTGCTCGCGGTGCTGCACAAGCACGGTGGCGTCGGCGTGGCGGATCAGGACGTTTTCATCAATATCGTCGGCGGCATCCGCGTGCAGGAAACCGCCGCCGATCTGCCGGCGCTGCTCGCAGTACTGTCGTCATTGCGCGACCGGCCGCTGGCCGATAAGACCATTGCCTTCGGCGAAATCGGCCTGAGCGGCGAGATCCGTCCGGTGCCAAACGGCGAGGAGCGACTGAAGGAAGCCGCGACGCATGGCTTCAAGCGCGCGATCGTCGCCAAGGCCAATGCGCCGAAGGCCGGCAGCTACAAGGGACTGCAGGTGATCGGCGTGGAGCGGCTGGGCGATGCGCTGGAGGCGGCGGAGTAGGCACCGCCGCCCGCGCAGGCTGATTGATCGCGACGTACGGCAGCTCAGATCATGGCCGGCGTTTCCGCTCAGGCCGTGCGGTGCAGGACCAGTTCGAGCACGAACTTGCTGCCGAAGAACGCCAGCACCAGCAGCGCCATCGCCGACAGCGTCCAACGCGCCGCGACCGCGCCGCGCCAGCCGTAGCGCCAGCGGCCGAGCAACAGCGCGCCAAACGCCAGCCATGACAGCACGCTGAGCACGCTCTTGTGCATCACGTGCTGGGCGAAGAAGTCCTGCACAAACACCACGCCGGTGGCCAGCGTGGCGGTCAGCAGTACGAAGCCGACCGCGATGGTGCGTAACAGCAGGGTCTCGAGTTCGGTCAGTGGCGGCAGCGCGCGCAGCCAGCCGTGAAACTCGCGCCGTCGCATCGCGCGCTCCTGCGCCCACAGCAGCATCGCCAGCAGTGCGGCCACCGCCAGCGTTGCGTAAGCGAGTAGCGCGCACCACGCGTGCAACTGCAGCCGCCAGTCGAGGCCTTCGGCGACGTGGTGGCCGTAGCTGACATAGCCGGTCAGCGTCGCTGCCGCGATCGGAAACACCAGCACGCCCAAGGCCGCCAACTGTCCGCGCGCACCGACCAGCACGGTCAGGATCGCCATGCCGAGACCGACCAGCGACAGCGCCGCGAAGAAGTGCAGATCCGCGCCGCCGGCCTCGCGCCAGCCCAGCACATGCGCCGTAACGTGCAGCAGCATCGCCAGCAGCGCGGGCAGCAACCAGCTGCGCGACGCCGTCCGCGCATCGCGTGCGACCTGACGCACGAGCAGGCCCGAGGCCAGCAGGTAGAGCAAGATGGCGATGAGAACGATTGTCATCGCACAAGTGTCGCATACGTGCCGCGTTCTGTAGGAGCGCCCCATAGCAGGGTGTTGAAAAACACCACACTAGCGCGGCCAAGGAGGGTCGCCTCGACAGGAGCAAGCGCATGAGCGCTTGATTCGTCGGGAGACAGTCCGGGCATGGACCGGACTGGCGAGTTGAAAAACGCATAGGAAATGCGTTTTTCAACAACTTGATAGGCGCGATGAGGCGTTACCGGCATGGCCATCGCGCCCATGGGGCGCTCCTTCGAGCAACTGGCGGGTGCCGGCTATACTTCGCGGCCCGATTTCACCCGCCTTCGCCCATGTTCGAATCCCTGACCCAGCGGCTGTCCGGCACCATCGAGCGCTTGCGCGGGCGCGGCCGGCTGACCGACGAGAACATTCGCGAAGCCACCCGCGAGGTGCGCATCGCGCTGCTTGAGGCCGATGTCGCGCTGCCGGTGGTGCAGGCGCTGATCGAGCGCATCAAGGTGCGTGCGGTCGGTCAGGAAGTGCTCAAGTCGCTGACCCCCGGCCAGGTGCTGATCAAGATCGTCCGCGACGAACTCGCCGCGGTGATGGGTGCTGCCGCCAGCGATCTGAATCTCAACGTGCCGGCACCGGCGGTGATCCTGATGGCCGGTCTGCAGGGCGCCGGCAAGACCACCACCGTCGCCAAGCTCGCCAAGCACCTCAAGGACAAGCGCAAGAAGAAGGTGATGGTGGTGTCGGCCGACGTCTACCGCCCGGCCGCGATCGAGCAGCTCAAGACCTTGGCCGCGCAGGTCGATGTGCTGTTTTCGCCGTCGCGCGCCGACCAGAAACCCGAAGCCATCGTCCGCGCCGCGATCGACGATGCGCGCAAGTCCTACGCCGATGTGCTGATTGTCGACACCGCCGGTCGCCTTGCGATCGACGCCGCGATGATGGCCGAGATCAAGGCGTTGCATGCCGCAGTTAGCCCGGTCGAGACGCTGTTCGTGGTCGATGCGATGACCGGTCAGGACGCCGCCAATACCGCCAAGGCTTTCTCCGAGGCGCTGCCGCTGACCGGCGTGGTGCTGACCAAGACCGACGGCGATGCGCGTGGCGGCGCGGCGCTGAGCGTGCGCTATATCACCGGCAAGCCGATCAAGTTCATCGGCGTCAGCGAAAAACCCGGCGGCCTGGACGTGTTCCACCCCGACCGCGCCGCCAGCCGCATCCTCGACATGGGCGACGTGCTGTCGCTGGTCGAGCAGGTCGAGCAGCAGGTCGACAAGGACAAGGCGCAAAAACTCGCCGAGAAGGTCGCCCGTGGCAAGAAGTTCGACCTCAACGACATGCGCGACCAGCTGCAGCAGATGCAGGGCATGGGCGGCATCGCCGGGCTGATGGACAAGCTGCCCGGCATGGGCCAGATCCCTGACTCGGTGAAAGCGCAGGTCACCGGCAAGGAAGTGCCGCGGATGATCGCGATCATCGGCTCGATGACCAAGAAGGAGCGCCGCAATCCGGCCCTGCTCAACGGCTCGCGCCGCGCGCGCATCGCCAAGGGCTCCGGCGTGCAGCCCTCGGACGTCAACAAGCTGATGAAGCAGTTCATGCAGATGGAAAAGATGATGAGCAAGCTCGGCCGCGGCGGCATGAAAGGCATGCTGCGCGGCATGAAGGGAATGATGAGCGGCATGGCCGGCGGCGGAATGCCGTTGCGCTGAGCATGGCCTCGACGCCACGCGAGCACGCGAATGCGTTCTGCGAGCGCTACGGCCTGCGCGTGCCGGTGTTGTTGGTGCCGTTGGCGGGCAGCAGCACGGTGGCACTGTCGCGCGCGGTGGCATCGGCCGGTGGCATGGCGGCGGTGGGCGCGCTGCCGATGGCACCGGATGCGATCGCGACGTGGATGCGCGAGTTCCGTGCGCATGGCGATGCGCCGTGCCAGATCAATCTGTGGATTCCCGATCCGCCGCCGTCACGCGATGCCGAGGCCGAGCGCGCGATGCGCGACTTCCTCGCGGGCTGGGGGCCGGCGGTCGCCACCGACGCCGGCGATGCGCCGCTGCAGGATTTCGACGCCCAGTGCGACGCGGCGCTTGCATTGAGGCCGCGCGCGCTCTCCTCGATCATGGGCATGTTCCCTGACACAGTGATCGCACGCGCCAAGGCCGCCGGCATCGCCTGGTTCGCCTGCGCGACCACGCTCGCCGAGGCGCTGGCGGCCGAAGCCGCGGGTGCCGACGCGATCGTCGCGCAGGGGTTCGAGGCCGGCGGCCACCGCGGCGCATTCGACGGTGCCCGCGCCGAACGCCAGGGAATCGGCTTGTTCGCGTTGCTGCCGCGCCTCGTCGACCGCCTGCGCGTGCCGGTGATCGCCGCCGGCGGCATCGCCGACGGCCGCGGCATCGCGGCGGCGCTGACCCTCGGCGCCAGCGCAGTGCAGATCGGCACGGGGTTCCTGCGCTGTCCGGAAGCCGGCATCGCGCCCGCCTGGGCGGACGCTTTGGCGGACGTCGAAGCGGAAGACACCTGGCCGACGCGCGCGTTTTCCGGACGCCTGGGCCGCGCGCTCGCGACCGACTACGTGCGCGCGGCCGCGCAGCCCGGTGCGCCGCACGCGGCCGCCTATCCGGTGC
>JBOHYD010000061.1:0-3271 GCA_050737635.1 Luteimonas sp.
GCGCTGCGCCAGCCGGCGCTCGCGCCGCGCGTGCTCAAGCTCGATCCCGCCAGCCCGCTCGGCTATGCGCGCGATCTCGATATCCTTCCCAACACGCTGCCGCCCGAACGCCATCTCGGCTATGCGCTGCAGTGGTTCGCGATGGCCGCGGCGGTGTTCGCCATCGCGGCGCTGTTGAGTTTCCGTAAGCCGAAAGCGGCGAGGGCTGCGTCATGAGCATCGAAAAAACCATCGCCGACACGGCCATCGACAGCCGCCAGCGCAATCGCAACCGCTTGCTGCTGGTCGGCATCTTTGCGATCTTCTTCGGCGGCCTGTTGATCGCCGGCGCGTTGCGGTTTTCCGGCTGGCAGCCCTCGGGCATGAAGAACCGCGGCGAGCTGCTGAGTCCGTCCGCCGACCTGCGTGCGCTGGTGCCGCGCCTCGACGACGGCAGCGCCTACCGCTGGGCGCCGGTCGAACGCCGCTGGCGCATCGCGCTGGCACCGCCGGCCGACTGCGCGGCGGCCTGCGTCGAACTCGCGCGCGAGCTCGACCTGGTCTGGCAGCTGTTTGGCAAGGACGCCGACCGCGTCGACATCCTGTGGATCGGCACGCCGCCACCGCCGGGCGCGACGCGCGGCGCGGCCACCCGCCTGCTGCGCGCCGACGCGGCGCTGCGCGCGCGCCTGCCGCGCGTCGACGATCCGCGCGGCGTGCCGGTGTACGTGGTCGACCCCAACGGCTTCGTGATCCTGCGCTATGCGCCGGGCACCGACCCCGGCGACCTACGTGCCGACCTGTCCAAGCTGTTGAAACTGATGTAATGCCCGCACCATGACCACCACCACGCAGCGCCCGGCCGTGTACCGCCACTTCCACCGCATCGCGTGGCTGGCGGTGGCATTGGCGACGGCGGTGATCGTGTTCGGCGCGTTTGTGCGCCTGTCCAACGCCGGCCTGAGCTGTCCCGACTGGCCGACCTGCTACGGCCGCGCCGCGTGGCCGACCGACGCCAACTCGGTCGCCGAGCACGCCGCGACCGCGATCCGTCCGGTCGAGACGCACAAGGTCTGGCGCGAGCAGTTCCATCGCATGATCGCAGGCTTGCTCGGCGTGCTGGTGCTGTTGCTCGCGGTGCTGGCCGCGCGCCGGCGCCGGTTCGGCATCGCGCAGGTGCTCACCGCGGCCGCGCTGGTCGCGCTGGCGATCCCGCTGTACGTGCGCGGCGCGCACGCCGGGGCGTCGGCGCTGGCGATCGCCGGCGAGGCGATCTTGCTGTTCGCGGCGCTGCGCTGGTCGAATCCCGAGCCCGGATCGCCGGGTCAGGCGCTCGCGCGCGTGTCGGCGCTGACGCTCGCGGTAATCGTCTTCCAGGCGCTGCTCGGCATGTGGACGGTGACCTGGCTGCTCAAGCCGATCGTGGTGATGGCGCATCTGCTTGGCGGGCTGGCCACGTTCTCGCTGCTGACCTGGATGGCGTGGCGGGCGACCGATCGGCCGATCCGCCTAGTCGACGCGGCGTCGCTGCGCCGCTGGGTGCTGGTGACGATCGCGCTGCTCGCGCTGCAGATCGCGCTCGGCGGCTGGGTCAGCGCCAACTACGCGGCGCTCGCGTGCGCGAATGATTTTCCGCGCTGCGTCGGCCGCTGGTGGCCGCCGCACGATTTCCGCGAAGGCTTCGTGCTGTGGCGTGGGGCAGCTGCAGGACACGCAGGCGTCGATTACGAAGGCGGCGTGCTCGACGGCGCGTCGCGGATCGCGATCCAGCTCGCGCACCGGATGATGGCGGTGGTCGCGTTCACCGCGCTGATCGCGCTTGGCGTTCGTCTGCTGCGCACGCCCGGGCTGCGCGGCTGGTCGGCCGCGCTGGTCGTGCTCGCCTGCACGCAGGTCGCGCTCGGCATCGCCAACGTCAAGCTCGGCCTGCCGCTGCTCGTCGCGGTCGCGCACAACGCCGGTGCGGTGCTGTTGCTGTTTGTGCTGGTGACCCTGCTCGCGCGACTGCGCCAAGTCGACTGACCGCGCCATGCCGACCGCCTTCGCCCCGTACTGGGAACTGACCAAGCCGCGCGTCGTCGCGCTGATCGTGTTCACCGCGCTGGTGGGGATGTTTCTCGCGGTGCCGGGACTGCCGCCGCTGCGCGAGACGCTGTTTGGCCTGCTCGGCATCTGGCTCGCGGCGGCGTCGGCGGCCGCGATCAATCACCTGATCGACCAGCGCATCGACAAGCTCATGGCGCGCACCGCCGGCCGGCCGCTGGCGATCGGCTCGCTCAAGCCGGCCCAGGTGCTGGCGTTCGCGGTATTCCTCGGCGCGGCGTCGATGACGATCCTGATCGCGCTGGTCAATCCGCTCACCGCCGCGCTCACCTTCGCCTCGCTGATCGGCTATGCGATCGTCTACACCGGGTTTTTGAAGCGTGCCACGCCGCAGAACATCGTCATCGGCGGCATCGCCGGTGCTGCGCCGCCACTGCTCGGCTGGGCGGCGGTGACCGGCATGCGCAACGAATGGGACTGGGCGCACGCTTGGCTGCTGGTGCTGATCATCTTCGTGTGGACGCCGCCGCACTTCTGGGCACTGGCTATCTTCCGCCGCGAGGACTACGCGAAGGCCATGATCCCGATGCTGCCGGTGACCCACGGCGTCGAGTACACGCGCTGGCAGGTGCTGTTCTACACCGTGCTGCTGGTGCTGGCGACGCTGCTGCCCTTCATCGTGAAGATGAGCGGCCTGTTCTACCTCGGCGGCGCGCTGGTGCTGGGACTGGGCTTCCTGTGGCACGCGCTGCGGCTGCTCAAGCCGCCCTCGGAGCTGTACCCGATGACGGTGTTCCGCTACTCGATCTGGTACCTGATGGCGCTGTTCGCCTTCCTGCTGCTTGACCACTGGCTGCTGCCGCAGGCGGTCTTCTAGGCCCGGGAGCGCAACAGCTCCCGCAATTCCTCGTTCTCGTGCTCGCTGCGCTGCGGCTTCTGCTGCAGTTCCTCGATGCGCTGCAGGCGCGTCTGCTTGTCCAGCTGCGCGAGCGCGTCGAGGAACTCGGTCGCCCAGAAGCTGCCATCGCCCGGCAGCTCCGCCAGCGCCAGCTTCTGCAGCGCGGTTTCCTCTTCGCGCCCGCTGAAGTGCTCGAGCACGGCGCCGGTGCTGATGCCCGGGCGCACGCGCGCGATCGCGATCAGTTCGACCAGCAGCGAAACCCCGGGCTGGCGCAACTCGGCGAACAGGTACGGCGGCTGCATCTGCTCCGCCAGCGAGGGGCGTTGCAGGAGCAGCGTGATCGCGGCG
>JBOHYD010000062.1:0-2754 GCA_050737635.1 Luteimonas sp.
ATTTATCCATACCGTCATCCCGGCGCACGCCGGGACCCAGGGTGACGATCCCGGGGCTGGTGACGCGGTGCCAGCGGGCCGCTACGCCGCTTCCGGGTACCACGCCGCGTCGAGCGACGGCTGGATGTCGGCATCGTCGGCGAGCAGCGCGTCGAGTCCGTGGTCGCCGATGTCGGCATGCGCGTTACGCGCCTGGGCGAGGAGTTCCGACGCCAGCCACGCCATCCGCGTGACGTTGTCGCCGATGCGCTGGGCAAATGCCGCGTCGTCGAGCACGTCGTTGAGCGCGCGGTTCATTTCGTGAAACCAGCCGATCGCGTACTGATCGAGCAGGCGGCCGTCTGGCGGCTGCGGCGACACGTTGCGCGCGCCCCAGTCGCGCAGCAGCGCTTGCACGCCGAGATTGAGGTCGCGGCCACGCTGGAACTGCTCGCGCAAGGATCCGAGCAAGGCGATATGGGTCAGGCGCTCGCCAAAAAACAGCGGCGCGAGCAGTGCCCAGTAGTAGGTGTAATCCCAGATCACCTTGACCGGCATCACCTGCGCGTCGCCGAACAGCGGGTATTGGCCTTCATACAACGTCAGCGTGTTGTCGTAGAACGATAGATACAGCTGCTGGTAGATCGCCGCAAACGGCGCGAACGACTGCTGCGCGCGGTCCCTGGCGATCAGGTCGCAGATGTAGGTGTTGCCGATCGCGATGAAGTCGCTGCCCGGGGAATAGAACGGATCGAGAAACAATCCGGCCTCGCCGGTCAGCGCCCAGCGGTCGCCGGAAAACACCTGCGTGCAGCCGTAGGAGGCGTTGCGGAAGAACGCGAAGTCCTGCAGGCGATGCTGGGGACCATCGAGCGTCGCAGCGACCTGCGGCTGGTGCGTGCGCAGCCAGGCCATCGCCAAGGCATGCGTGTTCATCGTCTCCAACGGATGCATCGCGGCGTCGCAGACGATGCCCAGCGAATGCGCGCCGCTGGCCAGCGGGATCAGCCAGAACCAGTAGCCGGGTCCGCACAGGTGGTTGGTCGAGCGCCAGCGATCGGGCGGCGTGCAGCGCGCGCGCCACGCTGCATCGTCGCTCCAGTCGTTGGGGTCGATATGGCCGTCGACGCGCCACCACACCGCATTGATGTCGTGGCCGTTGGCCTGGGCGAGGGCGAGCTTGCGCTTGATCAGCCCGGCGCGGCCCGAGGCATCGACCACCCAGCGCGCGGCGAGCGTCGTCTTGATGCCGTGGCGATCGAAACGCACGCGGTGGGTGTCGTTGCCATTGCCGAAATCGAGCCCACGCACCGTGGCGGTGTCGTCGAAGTCGACCCCGAGCGACCGCGCATGCTCGCCGAGAAAATTCTCGAAGCGGCCACGGTCGATCTGCCACGACGGCGTCGGCAGGATGCGGCTGACGCCGAGCTCGGTGCAGTCGCCGATCGCGCTGCGGCCGTGGCTGAAGAAAAACCGGAAGCCGAACTTGCGCAGCTGCGCGTCGTCGAGATGCGCGCGCAGGCCAAGCGTGTCGGCAAAATAATGCGCGCCGATCTCTACCGTCGATTCGCCGACCTTGAACGCCGCCTCGCGCACCGGGTGCGCGAGGCGCTCGAGCACGACGACGCGGATGGTCGGGTCCTGCCGCTTCAGCTGGATCGCCAGCGTCAGTCCGGCGAGACCGCCGCCGAGGATCGCGACATCGCTGTCCGCGCGCGTGCTCATGGCATGCTCATGCGATCGGTTGTGTTGGTCGCGATCATCGCGTCTGCCGCACCGGCGGGTCGACGACCGCCGGATCAAGGCTGCCGTCGGGGTCGTCGATCACCGGCTGACGCGAACGCGCGCGGCGGTACTCGCGCAGTATATGCCCGTACTGCCAGACCTGCACCACCATGTGCGAGGTAATCTGCCACAGGTCGTGAAACACGCGAAAATGGCTGCTGCGGAACGCCATCGACGGATCGCTGCAGGCATAGCGGGTCTCGATCGGCACCGACACCGCGTGCGCGCCGGCGCGGCGCGCGGCCGACACCAGCATCTGCGCCTCGAACACGAAACCTTCGCCGCGCACCTCGGGCAGCGTGAACACCGCGCGCGGATAAAAGCGCTGGCCGCTCTGGCTGTCGATCACGCGGAAGCCGCAGGCCCAGCCGATGCCCCAATCGCCGACATCGTTGCCGATGCGCCGGTACAGCGGCTGCAACGCGCGCGTGCGCAGCCGCGCGCCGATGATCACGCACCGCGGATGACGGTTGGCGGCATCAAGCAGGCGCGGGATATCGTCGGCGCGGTGCTGGCCGTCGCCGTCCATCGTCACCACGCCGAGCACGCCGGCGCGCGCGGCTTCCGCGAAGCCGTCGCGCAGCGCCGCCCCCTTGCCCATGCGCGTCGCATGGCGCAGCAGGGTCACCGGCAGGTCGGCGATGCCGTCGGCGGTGCCGTCGTCGGAGCCGTCGTCGATCACGATCACCCGGTCGCAGTGCGCGAGCGCGCCCTGCGCGACCTCGCGGATGCGCAGCGCTTCGTTCAGCGCCGGGATCACCACCGCGACATTGCCGCGATCCAAACGCCGCGGCGCGGCGACGTCAGCGGAGGTCATGGGCAAGTTCCAGCCGCAGCAGGCGGCCGGGGCCGGCCTTCAGCAGCACCACGTCGCCGCCGTCGGCGAGCGCGTCGAACAGCGGCAGCATCTGCGCCATCGCGTTGCCGGCGCCGCGCCGCGCCAGCGCGCCGCGAGCCGCCGGTGCCGTGCCGTCGACCAGCGTCGCGCGC
>JBOHYD010000063.1:0-9329 GCA_050737635.1 Luteimonas sp.
GATTGCGCAGCCTCACCGCATGGCCTTGGATTGTTAGTCTCAACTTGAACGCTATTTAGAATAAACAGGTTGCTCTGCGGCTGGCGCACGCACAGAACCCTACCGCCTTTGGCGGAGCACGACCAGCCCGGCGGGCCAGCGACCGGGCCATCCGGCAAGTTCTGCGCGAACGCGACGGCGGGAACCAACATGGCCAAGCCGATCGAGTGAGCGGCACCTGCGGGTTGACTCTGCAACCGCTGGCGGATCGGCTGCGCATTGAACTGTAACAACATCGAATCCTGCATGCCTGCGAGACCTCGGTGGCGACTGAATCGCCCTGAACCGCCCCGGCTTGCCAGAGACAAGCGGCGCTATCCGCTTCCACTGCGAATCACTCAGACTGTGACGCTTCATAGTCCACATCCTTCAATGGGTTGGGGCAGCATTATAAATGCTAAATGTCAACACACCTTAAATCACAACTTCGGGTGCCATGATCGAGAACAAAAAGCCGCGATATCTGGTCACCAGCACTCGGCTGCGTTGCCAGTCCCGCCTGTGATATTTTTCGCCCCGGCCTGGTTCAGGGTCAGCGTCATGCAGCGCGTGTCGCGTTCCTGACCAGAGCCTGCAACCGGCGCGGCCGTCAGCACGAAGGTGTTGGCGGCCGTATCTGCACCGGCATCGCGCTGCAAGGCGTAGTACGGACCATTTCCGTTGCGCGGAGAAAGCTTGTCTGCGTCTGGAACTGAAGAGGAGTTCCAGAAACCGGCGTAAGAGTTGCTGATCGTGTGGTAGCGCTCCGCCCGCTGCGCGAGTTCGACGAGATCAGCTTTCGCCTGTCCACGCCGTGACTTACGCACGGCATCCTGGTAAGCCGGATAGGCGATCGCGGCGAGGATAGCGACGACCGCCACGGCGATCATCAATTCAATCAGAGTGAAGCCGGCTATCCGGTGGAACTTCTCGTGCTTGCGGGTAACGCGACGCTGACTCTTGGCGCCTGACGATTCCATGTAGTTCCCCTGCATTTACTGAATCTGCCGCCACGACTGTCGACCGCAGGCACGCGGCATGTAGAGCTGTGGCGCACCGGCAACCTGAATCACCATTGAGCATTGTGGAGGGGTTCCAGACGGAAGTCCGCCTGGAAAATCTGCAGGAGTTACCCTGCGTTGCGTCAGGACCGCAACGTCTTTGACCGGAGCCGTACCATCGGTAACCAGCCCCACTGCGCCGGTGCTTGTCCCTGGCGATCTCCCTGCCGGCGAATCGAAACGCACATTGGACAAACCCGCCGCACCGCTCAGGGCATTCAGGCCGTAGAGCCAGTTGGCGCCATTGGTCCCGCATCCGATCGCGGCAGTGGGGGCATAGGTTGGCATGAACACGACACCGCTCTCGATCCGCGGATAGCCGACGAAACGTTCTCCGCTGGGCAAATTGATAAACCAGCCGAATTGTGTATACGACGGAATATAGGAACTGGTGGCACGGGTCATCTGCCCGTTTACCGTCGTGGTAGCTCCGATGGTCTGCTGCAACAAGCTGCTAGGCGTGATCGTGGTGCCGCTGTTATTGTCCAGCACCCCATAGAGTGACTGCTGTGTGGTGTCGATGCCGTCGCCATCAAATGAAAAGCTGCCGGTACCGAAGTAGATCATCACGCCACCACCACGGCCGGCAGCCACCGTGAGCCCGCCGAGAATAGGCTGGCGCGTGCCGTTCTCGCGCCCACTTGCATAAAGCATTGTCGTGAACAGCGGCCTAGCAGGAGGAGGCGGTGCGGCAGTGCGCAGGTCGAACTTCCAGATCGCGCCCTTCTGATCAGCGGCATAGACGGTGTCCGCGAAACCATCGCGTATGGCAAGCGTGAGCGTGTTGTCGGTTGCAGGGCCCCAGCGATCAACAGCCACGATATTACCAAGGCCGTTATCGCCAGCCGGCGCTCCGGTCTCGACCGTCTCGATCATGGTGATATTTGGAGCTCCCGGAGCGATATCCACCAAAAACAATACCGCCCTGCCACTGGCGCTGTTGTAGCCGTTGCCAAAAACCGCGCGCCATTTGACCGGACCGGAACCTGAGCCTGTTTTGATCGGCACGATCACCGGCTTGCCAAGAACAAAACCGATGTTGGCGCGGACCGTATCGCTCAGCGCCGTATTGAGACTATTGATGTCCCAGAGTCGCTGGGGCGCTTCGAATGATCCAGAAATATTCGAAACCGTTGAAACATCGAGGGCAAAGGCACCCTTCGCGCCAGCACCCGTAGCCCCAACAAGAGCGGTCTTCCAGCCGCCATCATAATACGCATCGGAAACCGCCAAGGGACCGTCCACGTAATAACGATGGCTGAATTTCTGTATGTTCCCGTCGCTGCTTCTATAAGGAAACAACAAATTACCCATGTGTCCAAGCACACCTTGCGGAATGTACGCAAAACGTTCGATGCCGCCTGCCGAGTCCGCGCGGCCGTCGAAGGCATGCAACATTCCGTCGTTGGCTCCGGCATACACCATTGGCCGGCGATTGGCCTTGCCCGTCAATAAATACGTGCCGTACTCAGCTCCATAGGGGGCAGGCAACGAGCGATATCCATAGTCGTCGCTTGCCGAGCTGACGACCGGCGTGGAATTGACGATGTCGCCAAGTCGCGTCGTGCGGAAACGAAACTTGCCGCTGGAGTTCAACCTAACCTCGTCTTTCTGATCTCCCTTGAGGTAATCAATTGCCTGGTCGATGCTAATAGGTGTCGGAGTGCCGTTACTGTCCTCTCCACCGAGCTGCTCAAGCTCCGCACCCGTGCACCGCGACATTCCTCGTTCCGGGTTGTTGCACAGATTATTGAGACTGGCAACGTTCTCGACGTCGAACGCCTTCGCACCGGCGTTGCTGCCAAACCAGATGTTTCGGAGGCCGGCCTGAGGCAGTCGGGCACTGGCCTCCCATACATCCTTAAAGATCGCCACACCCGTGGTCGGCTCGGCGCTCACCGTCTGCGCGGTCAGCCTGCTGTACCAGTCGGTACCGCCATCACCGCGCGCCTCGTAGAACGGCGATACCGCCAATGTGTTGGTGCCGATGCGCGCGCCGGTCAGGGCGATGCTGCCGGACGGTGACGCGCCTCCGGTAAACCCGTCAATCACCCGTCGCAGCGCTCCAGTAATATCTGCCGGAGTCGATGCGTTGATGTATTCACCGCGAGCATTGAGTGTTGCGTGCCAGATTTCATCGACCGTATTCGGCTGGTTGTCCTCGAAGGCCTGCCACGCAGGCGGGTTGGTAAACGCAGCCTCATACTGCTCGTTGACCAATAACGTGGTGGGGTTGTCGACATACGGCGGCGTGCCGACGAGCGCCCCGCGCGCGCCGAGCGTGATGCCGTAGAAGTTCACGTGCGGGTCGGCGCGGCAGTCAAGCTTGGCGGCGTTTGGAGTCGTTTTGCACGCTTCCGGAACAGGCACATTGCCGGCCAGCAGATCCGGACGCGCGTTGGCCAGATAGTACTTGGCAGCGATGTCGGCCAGGGTGCCGGAATGCGCATCGCGCAAAGGCGCCGGCATGGCCGCATCGGCATTGCCGGCATCAGTCACGCTGCCCTCATTGCTGTAACCATCGGTAAACAACATGCCGGCATTTTTCTGACAGGACAACCTTACAGGAAGATTATCCCCTGTCCTGCGCTGGAACTGCCTGCCGATGTGATTCACGGCAAAGCGGTTGGGGGTGCCGCCCGCAGCTGGCAGCAGCAGTAGCTGCTCACGGTATAGCCTCGCCTTTTCGGCGTCCGAGCTCATATCTCGCATATTGACGGTATCGTAATCGTCATAGCAGGTGGCGTCGCCGCAGGCACGAGCTCCGCTGTTGATCGTGAACATGCCGATACGCATGTCTTCAACCCCAGACAATGACCGCGTCAGGCCGGCGATCATCGAACGATTGCGGTCGCCGTAGAAACTGAACCAATTGGCAAACTGCTGCAACATTGCCGGTGCGGCAGCGCCAAACATGGTCGAAGTGATCTCGTAGCGGTACATGTCGCAACCGCTGCCACAGGCATTCGTGGCCAAAATCCGCCCACCGACATAAGTGGCGGGAGCCACAGTAGCGGTCTTCAGGTAGAACGTTGCCGGGAAATAGGAGATGCCGGCTTCGCAAGCCTCAGAGAGCCTGATCCCGTTCCTGCCCACGGTCGTCCAGTTATTTGTCGTATTGAGACCGCCGCAGGCACGAACTACGTAGTACCTAGTCCCTTGCGGCAATAATGCGCCTTGCGGCACCACGAACATCTCTTCCGGCATTGGCGCGGTACCTGTGTCATCCGTGCGGTCCTCGTGTACTGCGCCAAGATTGAATCTTGGCGCTGCGGCGTCCGGACTCGGAACCGTAGCGCCGGGCGATGGCCTTGGATAGTCTTCGAGAGCATTGGTGGTCGCGTTTGGGCGCACCCATGGACTGTAAGTAACACTTGGATTGAAGTAGGCTGGATTGAATTCCGGCGACCTGGCAAAACCGAAATTGTCGATCGGCGGGATGCTGAAGCGCGTGTTGCCAACGCGGTGCCCTGTGTAGGGCAGCACGTGATTGTAAGTACCTACACCAATATTATTATTTTGCGCATCGCGGTCGTTTGATGCATTGACGCTGTCACCCGATGTCCGCAGCCTTCCGGAGGCGTCGAAGAATCCGTTTGTATTAGCAGTTGCGTCATCCCAGAAGGCTTGTCCATCGCCGCCAGGAAACAATGTTTCGAAAGTCATCGAGCCCGAATCATCCACCGCCATGATGAACGCCGGCGGGATTTTTGCCTGGACATTGAGCGGCGCCTGCGCCAGCGTGCCGCGCCCCTGGAATGCAAATACCGAGTATAGAAAATAACCGCCCGTGCCAAGAATCATCACGGCAGCGACTGAAATCAGTTTGATGCGACGGGATGCCATGGCGCGACCCTCAGGGCCTGAAAACGGTATCGATGGCCGCAGAGGCCGACGGATTGGTGTTGCGATCGGTCATGTAGACGGTGACCTGATAGATCGGGTTGGGGTCCTCGTTCACCGGTGCTCCCATATCCAGCTTTGCATTGCCAGAAATGCAGGGGCCGATCAGTCGTGCGTTGACCGCTCGCAGGGATGGCAAGGTGTTGCCGGCTGCCCAAGCCCCTGCATCGAAACCGTCATCGCAGGTCTGCTTGATATCGGCGGCAGTGATCGCATTGCAGCCGGGAGTGGCTGTGCGATTGACCGTATCTTCCAGAAAACATTCGGTGCTGCGCGCCAGACCCTCGGTGTTCTGAAATGCGCGGTTGGTGGAGTTGTAGTTGGCCGACATGCGTTCCTGCAGCCCGGCAACCTGCATGCCGACGATGCCGATCAACGCCAACAGGACCAGCATGATCAGTGCGATGTAAAGCACCGCGCCGTGCTGCGCGCGCGCGCAGCCGCTCATGGGAATGCTTCGAGGTGCCATCGGCTCAGTCTCGTCAGTTGCCATACAATCGATTGCGCAATGCGACGGTCGTTTCATAGCTGGCGCGGAATCGGCTGTCATTGCTGGTGGCGGGTAGGAATTCGACGCCCAACGCACGGCGGTGCCGAGCGGTGCCGGCCGGCGGCTCCGCTGCCGCCCGATCCGGACTACTGGCAAGGATGCCGATTTGTACTAGGCCAACCCGCCGCCACTGTTCGGCCACATTGGGGCTCACGCCGGACGCGGGCTGGTTCACGTCGATATAGCCGCTGGGCGGGGCGGTACCGAGGGTCTCCACGCGATCGAGTCCATACATCAGCTGCAGGTTTT
The DNA here is from genome assembly GCA_050737635.1 of Luteimonas sp. GTDB lineage: Bacteria > Pseudomonadota > Gammaproteobacteria > Xanthomonadales > Xanthomonadaceae > Luteimonas. The sequence continues at coordinate 5,782 of JBOHYD010000063.1, forward strand.
CGATCCCCTCGACGAGTTCTTCGCGATGGCTGACGGCAGGGTAGACACCGGCATTGTTGGACCGCGCACGCCACAACGCCGGCAATCCGGAGGCACCGGGCGCGATGTAGTAGACCAGCGATTCGGCCCGGTACAGCCGAGTCTGTCCGACTGGTTGCGGCGTATAGCGATTGATGAGCCTGTCAACTGTGACTGTACCGGCTGCGGCATTTATGGCAGCAGCCGGAAATACGTCGGCATAGCTGCAGTCCGCGATTCCGAACATCGTGGGGGCTGCCACGCCGTTCTGGGTCAGTGTGCTCCAGCGCGCGGGTGGCACGGCGATGATGGTCTGGGTCGCGGTGTTGGTGATGGTCGACACCGGCACGCCTTCGTTACCGAGAAAGCGCAGTTCAATAATATCGCTCCCCGGCAGAGCGCCCAGCGCGTTGATCGCGGCAGGCGTATCCGGCACCCAGCGACGGGCCGCAGCTGCGCCGAGGGTGAGCTGGCTGCCGGGCACGGTGCCGGCTGCGTCATATCCGCGGATGGACACTAGAAAATCAATGCCCGATGTATCCGCTGTGACAGCCGCGAACTGACTCACCAGTGCGCCAGGAGTCTGCAAGTGTGACTGATCGTTGACACAGCCAAAATGCCCCGCCATACGCAAGTCGCGCTGGAGGTAATCCACGGCAAAGCGTGCGTTCTCCTGAGCGCGCGCCATGCCTTCCGACAGTTGATAGGCCGTGCGCGAGGCGGCAAACACCTGCAACAAAACCAGAATCAGCAGACTCCCGATCGCCAGCGCGATCATCAGCTCGATCAGCGACACACCCATAGAACGATAGCTGGTTGGTTGTTTCATAGCCGGGTTTCCACTGAAAACTCGCTACCGGATTCAAAGCTCGAGCGTTCCGCCCATCCGAGCGTCACGGTGGCGACGCCTCCGGTATAGGTCACGGTCGCTCTCGCCTGCGGACCGAGGGCTTCGGCAACCTGGCATTTCCAGCGAACGATATTCTGGGCGATAGCCGTGGTCCCGGTCGGGCGCGTGCATCCGATGCCGGTCACGGTATTTGTCGCAAACGTCGCGCCCGCATATAGCCCGGCCGACAGCCGGTTGGCGCGCATCTGATCGAGCAGGTCGTAGGCAAGATTGGTGGCCTGCGTCCGGTAATTGGCGCTCTGCGTGTAGCGCAGGTTCAAGGTTTGCAAGAGCGCAAACCCGAGCAGGCCGAAGGCCAGCACCAATAGCGCGATCAGCACTTCGATCATCGAAAATCCACGCTGTGCGCGACGCCGCCCGGCACTGGACGACCCGAACTGTCGACGAACTTGGAAGATCGATCTCATGGGCAAGCTACCTTCGCGGTCACGACTTGGCCGACGCCGCTGAGCGCCATGTTGCGCACGAGCTCATTGTCCTTCGGGCAGATGTCGGGCCTCAAATCGAGCGCGCGTCCGGTAGCAGGGTGATCGATCTGACGCCCGTGGCTATCGAAGAGGATCCGGGTACTCAGCGCCGGTGTGGCTGCCGCACTGCCAGGAACAGTGAGCACTATCCCCTCTTGTGACTGGACGTAGCGCACCAGCGTGTCCGTCCCGGGCTGATAGTTCTGATCGGCATTGGTATTGGTCCAGACCAGCCAGCCGTTGTTCCAGTTATTGACATCGACACATGCGGCACCCGTCGCATCGGCAGCGCACAGGCCGGCGCTGCCTGTGCTGCGGATCGCCTCGGTGCGCGCAAGCGAAATGCTGGCGAGCAGTTCGTTGGTCGCGGCCGCAACCCGATTGGAGCGCAAGCTACCCTGGAAGCTCGGGAACGCCACGGCCACAAGAATCGCCACGATCGCGATCGTGACCATCAGTTCGACCAGCGTGAACCCAGTGTTGCGCCTGCGATGCATGTCCCTTACCCGCTTGCGGCCAGCACACAGGAGCCTAGCCGAGCGGCCGGGAGATGCAATCGACAGAAGGACGGGCGGTCGCGTGGTTCGGATGAGCGCGTCTGTCGCGCGACGATGGTGCCCTCGCCTCGTTGGCAGTCGCGCGCCCCATGGGGCCCTCCTGCGCACAGGATCGGCTCAGGCAGCGATTTGGTAGCAGGGTCGGTATTCACCCGCGATCTTCATCCGCCGTTGCTCGACAAACGCGCGTAACAGCGCGTCGAGGGCCTGCATCATGCCGGGGTCGCCGTGGATCTGAAACGGCCCGAATTGCTCGATGCGGCGCATGCCGTCTTCCTTGACGTTGCCGGCGACGATGCCGGAAAACGCGCGGCGCAGGTCGGCGGCGAGTTCGTGCGGTTTGCGGCCGTGGTGCAGGTCGAGGGCGGCCATCGCGGCGTGCGTGGGCACAAATGGCTGCTGAAAGGTCAGCGGGATCGCCAGCGACCAGTTGAAGAAGAACGAATCCTTTTGCGCGATGCGGTGCTCGCGCACACGGGCGATACCGGCCGCCATGCGTTTGGCGACGCTGTCGGGCTCGCCGACGATGATGTCGTAACGACTGGCAGCCGCATCGCCCAGCGTCAGCCGGATGAAGCGGTCGATCTGTTCGAAATACGCCGCCGACGCGATCGGCCCGGTCAGAATCAACGGGAACGGGACGTTGGCGTTGTCCTCGCGGAGCAAGATACCGAGCAGGTAGAGGATCTCCTCCGCGGTGCCGACGCCGCCGGGGAACACAATGATGCCGTGGCCGAGCCGCACAAACGCTTCGAGCCGCTTCTCGATGTCCGGCATGATCACCAGATGGTTGACGATCGGGTTCGGCGACTCCGCGGCGATGATGCCGGGCTCGGTGATACCAATGTAGCGTGTGCGGCGGCGGCGCTGTTTGGCGTGGGCGATGGTCGCGCCCTTCATCGGCCCCTTCATCGCGCCTGGGCCGCAGCCGGTGCAGATGTCCAGGCCGCGCAGGCCGAGTTCGTAGCCGACGTCCTTGGTGTATTCGTACTCCTCGCGGCCGATCGAATGGCCGCCCCAGCACACGACCAGATTGGGATCGGCCGGCTGCAGCAGGCGCGCGTTGCGCAGCAGGCCGAACACCGCATTGGTAAGGCCCGACGAGGATTGCAGATCTGCTGCGTACTCGGGACCGAGCTCGATCGCGGTGTAGGCAAGATCGCGCACCACCGCAAACAGCAGCTCGGCGACGCCGCGGATGATTTCGCCGTCGACAAACGCCATCGCCGGCGCGTTGAACAGGTCGATGCGCACGCCGCGGTCCTGCTGCAACACCTGGATCTCGAACTCCGGATACAACTCCTGCGCCGCACGCGGGTCGTCCGACGCGCTGCCGCTGGTCAACACCGCCAGCGCGCAGCGGCGCAGCAGATCGTGCATGCCGCCACTGGACGCGTCCTTGAGCTGCGCGACCTCGTCGCGGGACAACACGTCGAGACCACCTCTCGGGTGGATGCGGGCATTGACCACGGGCAGCGGCTTTGCCGTCGTATGTGTAGAGATCATGTGCATCGTGTCTTGATTTGCCGGGGCGAAACTTTAGCGCAGTCGCTGCGGCAAACGAGACAGAGGCTTCGGCGAAGTAACCCCCAAGGT